>CAIUWU010000151.1 GCA_903902945.1 uncultured Pseudomonadota bacterium | reverse complement strand
CGGTACAAGACATTTAGCTATTGCCAGTCCTGATGTTACGGGTGCTTCAGCAGGTAATTGGTCGGTATTGCTAGGGGATCATGCCAAAAAGTCCGATGCGACTGTGAGCTTGAATAAGGCTCGTCATGCATTGGGCCGGAGTTTATCTTCCCATGGTCTTCCACAAGTTGTTCGACAAAAGTCAAAAGGTAATCGTGTTTGGCGTGCCGAATGGGCTAGCCTTGATCAAGGAGATGCAAATCTCTTTTGCAAGAAATTACGATTACATAATCAGGATTGCACTATTTTTCCAGGACAAAGGCGCAATGTTAGCAAGCATTTGAAAAGCTAACCCAGTCTTTAAGTTGCTGCTAACCTTTAGTTGCTAGTAACTGGCCGCCCTTTTACGTAACTGCAGAATGGTATTTCCACGCTGAGCAAAGTTTTTAGTCGGCTTGCCCTTTAAGAGGATATCCGGCACAACTTGTGCTTAATGCCCTATGCATTGAATAATCTCCTGATTTAACATTGCTTTTTTGAGATATGAGCTATCAGGAAATTTCGGATGAGTTTTGGGAACTTGTTGCACCTTTACTGGATCAGTTTAAACGCAAAACGCCAGGTGGTTCTAAACCGATAGAGTTCCGAACCCTATTAAATGGCATCTTCTATCTCCTTAAAACAGGCTGTCAATGGGCGTTTTTGCCGAGCTGCTACGGATCGAAAAGTACGGTTCACGAACATTTCCAGCGTTGGGCTAGCGCCGGTATTTTTGCTGAGATGTTCAAGCTAGGGGCAGCCCAGTATGAGGAGCTCAAAGGCTTCAAGTGGGATTGGCAGTCCATGGATGGCAGTCTGGTGCAGGCCCCTACACGCCAATCGACGAATCTGTCGGTAGAAGGTATCGGCAGAAACCCCACGGATCGCGGCAAGAGTGGTAGCAAAATTCACCTATTGGTGGATCAGGAAGGAATACCTTGTGGCGTAGCGCTGGCGGGCGCCAATGTCCATGACAGCCGATTAGTGACTGCCACCATCGAAGGTCGCGCCTTGGCCGCTCCGAAAATCAAGCCGGAGGAAAAACCTCACCTATGTTTGGATAAAGCGTACGACATGAAACGCGTTGAGACCGAGGTGCTAAACCACGGTTACACGCCACATATTCGCCGTATTGGTGAGGAAAAACAGCACGCCTCCCAAGAGAGTCATCCTGCCAGACGCTGGGTAGTCGAACGCACCTTTGCATGGCTGAAAGGATTCCGTGGTATCAGAACTCGCTACACCTGTAGAGGAACCAATTATTTGGCGTTGCTCCATCTCGCCTGTGCCCTAGTACTCACTCGGCGAATAGAGGCTACAGCCTAGCATATTGTGTGCCGGATATCCTCTTAATGGCAGTGACTCAGCATAGTGGAAAGGACCACTGCTAGTTGAATCAATTTTTTCATATAAATTCCTCTTACATCTAAAGGTATGGATTAGTTAAATAGGAAGCTCTTAATAAAATCGGAGAGTGACGGCTTCCGTCCGTAAAGATTTTCGCCCATCCATGGGACGAAAATCAGGACTCCACCGTCACGGTTATTGCCTTCGGCGGCCCTGGCCGTCCGCGTCACCTCGGCTTTGACCCAGCAAGGGGATCAAAGCCTTGGCTCTCGCATGACTCGACGCCGTTTCGCGATGCCTTGCAGTTTTTCTAGTCGAAAAACCGTCCGGCGCTACCGCTTTCAGGGACTACTCGGCCTTTGCTCGCTATCGCTTTGCTTTCCGGGCCTCACAGCGCCAGATCGCAGGATGCGTGATGGCTGACCGTCTTGGACACTGGCTGGCTGGGTTAGCAGAGATGAAGGTATGGATTGGCGTTTCATCAAGGTGAACGCTTTTCGCTATCACCAGAGTTTTAACCGGTATCCGACTCCGGATTCGGTTAGTAAAAACACCGGTCTGGCTGGGTCGGCTTCCAGTTTCTGGCGCAGCTGGCTCATGTAAATCCGCAGATAATGAGCGTTTTCTTGATAGGAAGGTCCCCATACCTGATTAAGAATCTGTTGATGGGTCATGACTTTGCCGGCGTTTTTTACCAGTACGCTTAACAGACGATATTGAATCGGTGTCAGATGGATTTCACTGTTGTCGATACTGACTATGCGGTTAAGAAAATCGACTTTCAGCCGGTCGTTGATAACGATTTCGGCTTCCAGCTGATTTGCTGGCCGGAGTGAGTTACGCAAGGCCACGCGAATTCTGGCCAGCAACTCGCCAAAACCAAACGGCTTGGTCAGGTAATCGTTGGCGCCGCTGTCGAGGGCGTCAATTTTTTGCTGTTCGTTGTCTCTGGCAGACAAAACGATAATCGGCACCGCCGACCAGCGGCGAATCGCCTTGATCACTTCAATGCCGTCGATATCCGGTAATCCCAAATCAAGAATCACCAGGTCAGGTTTACGAATCCCGGCTTCAGTTAGTCCTTGTTTGCCGGTCGTGGCGCTAAACAGATTGAATCCCTGGGCAGTTAGGCTGGTGCGTAAAAAGCGCTGAATCGAAGGATCGTCTTCGATGACGATCAGCGTCGGATCGGTTTTAGCCATGTTCGGGTTCCAGCGCGGGAGCGGCTTGAGTCAGCGGTAAGGTAAACAGGAATTCGGCACCGCCTCTGGGCCGGTTACTGGCGCTGATGGTGCCGCCGTGCAGTTCGACGATGGCTCGGCAAATTGCCAGTCCCAGGCCGACACCGCTCTGCGCCGCTTCATGGCGAGTCTGGTAAAACTTTTCAAATAATTGTTGTTCCTGTCCTTGGGGAATGCCCGGACCGTGATCGGCAACGCTGATCGTCATCAGCGCTTCACTGGCGCTGGCCTTGATTTCCAGTGGGCTGCCGGCCGGGGTATAGCGCAGTGCATTTTCCAGCAGATTGATCAACACCTGTTCAATCATCACTGAATCAGCCCAGATCATTGGAATTCCCGGCGGCAAGCTGACGGTGACTGCCCGGTCCGCCAGTTGTGTGTGCAGTAAAGTCAGCGCGGTACCGACAATTTCTTCCAGCGGATACCATTGTTTGTTTAGCTCGATGATGCCGGCTTCCAGTCTGGCCATGTCGAGAATGTTGTTTACCAGGTTTGATACGCGTTGAGCCTCATCGACAATACCACGGCTGAGTTCAAGGGTGTCGTGGCGGCTCAGTCGTTCGCTGTTGTCGGCCAGTGCGCTGGCGGAGCCGATGATGGTAGCCAGCGGTGTCCGCAGGTCGTGGGAAATCGCGCTCAGTAAGGAATTACGCAAGCGTTCGGCTTCCATCTGTAACTGGGTCGAACGCACCTGTTCGGAAAAACGGATACGGCTGATGGCCTGGCCAATCTGGCGCAGAAAGGTTTCCAGCAGTTTTTGTTGTTCGGGTAAAAAGATCCGTCGCAGATTGACTGGCAATAAAGCCAGTACCCCCAGAACCTGATCGTTGCTATGAATCGGAAAATAGACCGCATTGCTGCCCGGTAGAGTATTGGTGCCTTGTCCGGCCAGTTCGTCATGGTCAAATACCCATTGCGCAACACTCAGATCGGCACCGATAAAAGATTCGCGGATGCTTGCCGTGCGCGGAAAGACGATGCGGCCCTGGGGATTGGGAAACAGAATCACATTGGCGCTGCTGAATTCCGCATACAGGTGTTTAACCGCGATGCCAAGCACCTCTTCTTCGGACTGGCTGCTGGTCAGCTCTTTGCTCATCGAATACAGAGCCGCCGCCCGGCGTTCGCGATGCGAGGCTACTTTAGCCTGCGAACGGACATTGATCATCAGATTGCTGATGACAATCCCGACTACCAGCATTGCCAGCAAGGTAATCAGATACTGACTATCGGCCACTGAAAAACTGTAATAGGGCTCGACGAACAACAGATCAAAACAGGCCACCCCGAATACCGAAGCCACAATCGACGGGCCACGGCCAAACTGCGTGGCGACGAATACCACTCCCAGCAAATACACCATCACCAGATTGGCCAGCTCCAGATGCCCCAGCATCAGTTGCCCCACGGCGGTACTGAGCAGTGTCACCAGTATCGCCGCCCAGTAGCCACTGTACTGTTGGCGGGTTTTTGAGGGGATGCGCTGTTTCAGGCCGGGAAGCGGGCTTTTTTTGAATAGCGACAGTTCCGGCTGAGAGTCGCCCGGCTGCTGATGTTGTTGGCTGCCGAGCAGATAAATATTGATGTTGTGGGCTTGCGAAATCAATTCATCTACCACTGAGCCCAGCAACCAGCGGCGCCAGCCACGACGCCTGGGTTTGCCGATCACGATTTTGTTGATGTTGCGTTCGCGGCAAAAACCGATCAGAGCCGCCCCCAGATCAGGATCGCTGAGCGTCACCGTTTCGGCGCCCAGTTGTTCGGCCAGTCGCAGGATTCGCAATACCGCATCGCGGCGCTCGGCGGATAGTCGTTGTAATGCCGGTGTTTCGACATATACCACTATCCATTCGGCATGCAGGCTGGCAGCCAGCCGTTTCCCGGCGCGAACTAGTCGCTCTGCCAGCGGGTTGGCGCCGATGCAGACCAGTATCCGATCACTGACTTGCCAGACCTCGCGGATGGCATTGTCTTCGCGGTAATCCAGCATCTGGGCATCGACCCGGCTGGCGGTCTGGCGTAAAGACAGTTCGCGTAGCGCAATCAGATTGCCTTTGCGAAAGAAATGCTGGATTGCCTGCTGAGCCTGTTGCGGCAAATAAATTTTGCCTTCTTTCAGACGCAGCAATAATTCATCGGGAGGCAAATCGACCAGTTCCACTTCATCAGCGGCCTCGAAAACCGTGTCAGGCACGGTTTCCCAGACCCGGATTCCGGAGATCTGATT
>CAIUWU010000150.1 GCA_903902945.1 uncultured Pseudomonadota bacterium | reverse complement strand
CCGGTAGCCTTTTGATGATAACGCATGATGGTTTTGACTCAAAACTATTTAACCGTTGCCAATAAAAAAGCCCTGCGCGTTTAACACGCAGGGCTTTTGAAGGTCATAGCAACTTAAAAGCTGTTTCAGCTAACTGGCGATGGTTTCGATGCCAGCCATATAAGGCCTTAAGACCTCGGGAACAGTAATCGAACCATCCTGATTCTGATAATTTTCCAGTACGGCAATCAGAGTACGACCTGCCGCCAGACCTGAGCCATTCAGGGTATGCACCAGTTCCGGTTTACCCGTTTCCGGATTACGCCATCTGGCCTGTAAACGACGAGCCTGGAAATCTTTGAAATTACTGCAGGAAGAAATTTCACGGTATTTCTGTTGCCCTGGCAGCCATACTTCCAGATCGTAGGTTTTGGAAGATGAAAATCCGGTATCGCCGGCACACAGCAAAACTTTGCGATACGGCAGTTTCAGCAATTGCAGAATCTTCTCGGCATGGCCAGTCAGTTCTTCATGGGCTTGCTGTGAGGTTTCAGGCGTGACAATCTGCACCAGTTCCACTTTTTCAAACTGATGCTGCCGAATCATGCCGCGCACATCGCTGCCATAAGCACCCGCTTCGCTGCGGAAACACGGCGAATGACAGACATACTTCAGCGGCATTTGTTTGGCATCGACAATCACATCGCGGACGATGTTGGTAACCGGCACTTCCGCCGTTGGAATCAGATAAAAAGTCGGATCATTTTTGACGGTAAACAGATCGGCTTCGAATTTAGGCAACTGACCGGTACCGCGCAGACTGTCGGCATTGGCCATGAAAGGTACATAAGTTTCCTGATAGCCATGTTGATGAATATGGGTATCCAGCATGAACTGAATAATCGCCCGTTGCAGGGTTGCCAATGGCCCAGCCAGCACCACGAAACGCGCACTAGCGATTTTGGCGCCCAGCTCAAAATTCATTCCCAGCGGCTCACCCAGATCGACATGATCTTTAGGGGTAAAGTCGAAATTCGGTAATTCGCCCCAGCGACTGACTTCCAGATTATCGGCATCACTTTTACCGGGCGGCACGGATTCATCCAGAATATTGGGAATGCCCTCCAGCATCGCATTGAGCTGATCTTGCAGCTGGTTTAATTCATTTTCGGCCATTTTTAACTGATCGCCGAGATTGGCCACCTGATCCAGCAAAGGCTGAATATCTTCACCTTTGGCTTTGGCCTGACCAATCGCTTTGGAACGGGTATTACGTTCGTTTTGCAAATCCTGGGTAATCACCTGAATTGCTTTACGACGATTTTCCAGCGCCTGATAGCTATCAGTATCGATCTCGATACCGCGTCTTTTAAGTTGCTGTTGAACCCAATCGAGTTCGCTTCTGAATAAACGGGGGTCTAGCATGACAATCTGCGTCCTGAATAAAAAGTGAAGTTAAAACTGCTTGGCCAGCCACAAACCTAACCACAGGCTGAGCGAACAAACAAGCAGATTGCTGACAAACACTGTCAGCATGGCTGATAAATGGGTTTCAAAACTGTGGCCGCTTTCCAGCAACGACATCAGCAGATACAAACCGGATAAGGTCAGAAAAGCACCAATCAGTAAAGTGGCCAGAATCATCCGGTGTTCAATGCTGACCTCAAGCTTGTCGCTGAATAAGGTTATCATCATACCCAGCAATAAGGCGCCGATAGCATTAATCACAGTCAAAGCATAGGGAAACGGCCACTCAAACCAGTGCAGATTACCCTGGCCGAACACGAATAAACCTCTGCCGATCAGCATACCGGCCCAGATTGCCAGCAGACAACCGGCCACATTCGCTAGGATATTGCCGCCGGCTTTTGCCAGCTGGCCTTGTTCCAGTAAATAAAAAGTATCCAGCGAAAAACTGGAAAAGGTGGTGAAGCCGCCAAACACACCCACCAGAATCGCCGCCCGGTATTCCAGACTCAGTACCACCCGCTGCAGAATCAGCGCTTCGGCCATCAGGCCCATCAGCAGGGAGCCGAGCAGATTGACGGTCAGGGTACCGTACGGAAAACCACGCCCCAGCCATAGCATCATGCCGTTGGACACCAGATAACGCAGAACCGAACCGACTGCGCCACCGATGGCGACCACAAATAACTGCAGCATCTTAGTATCTGAAAAAATGCTGGCGATAATGTTTCAATTCGTCAATCGATTCCAGAATATCTTCCAGCGCCTGATGAGCGGTTTTTTTGCTGAAACTGTCTTTGACTTCCGGCGCCCAGCGGGCTGCCAGTTCCTTGATGGTTGAAACATCGAGATTACGATAATGAAAGAATGCTTCCAGCTTAGGCATATAGCGATACAGAAAGCGCCGGTCCTGACCAATACTGTTGCCACACATCGGTGAGGTATTGGCCGGTAGCCATTGCTGCAAAAATTCAATCGTGCACTGTTCGGCTTCGCTGGTGCTGATTTGGGAAGCTCTGACTCTGTCAATCAGACCCGACTGACCATGATGCAGCTGATTCCAGTCGTCCATAGCCGCCAGTGCTGATTCAGACTGATGAATGGCGAATACCGGACCCTGCGCGAGAATATTGAGATTTTTGTCGGTGACGACAGTAGCGATTTCGATGATCAGATCAGTATCGGGATTCAACCCTGTCATTTCCAAGTCTATCCAGATAAGATTGTTTGCGTCCTGTGCCATGTCGTTGTTGCTTGATTTATTTATCGGTTGCGGCAAATTGTAGCATTAGCTAATCTGTATCGCTAATTGTTAACCCCTACCCTTCGCCATTAATGAACGCCTTTACTTACCTGTTTATCGCTTTTTTCATCGCTTCCTACGCCGTGCAATTCTGGCTGTCCGCCCGGCAAAAAAGACACGTAGCAGCCCATCGTGATCAGGTTCCGGTGGCATTCAGCAGTCGTGTATCACTGTCCGCTCATCAAAAAGCGGCTGATTACACCATCGCCAAAAGCAAGCTGCATGACATCGACAGCGTAGTCGGCATGGTGTTGCTGTTATTACTGACACTGGGCGGTGGCATCAGCCTGATTTTTGACAGCTGGGCAAGCACCGACTGGTCACCCCTGCTTAAAAGCCTGCTATCAGTTGCCAGCGTGTTTCTGTTAATGACTGTGGTCGAGCTACCTTTCAGTCTGTATCAAACTTTTGTGGTTGAAGAAAAATTCGGCTTCAACAAAAACACCCTGCCGCAATTTTTTAAAGACCAGTTACTGTCAATGACACTAACCATGGCTATAGGCATGCCGATTCTGGCACTGGTGTTATGGATCATGGATAGTATCGGCGATCTGTGGTGGCTGTACGCCTGGGCGGTGATCATCAGTTTTTCATTACTGATGAGCTGGCTGTTCCCAACTGTGATCGCGCCGTTATTCAACAAATTCACCCCTATGGAAGAAGGCCCGCTGAAACAACGGATTCAGGGTCTGCTGCAACGTTGCGGCTTCAATAGCCAGGGCATTTTCATCATGGACGGTTCACGTCGTTCCGGTCACGGCAACGCCTATTTCACCGGTCTCGGTAACAACAAGCGCATCGTGTTTTTCGACACCTTGGTCAACTCGCTGGAACAAGAAGAACTCGAAGCCGTGCTGGCGCATGAGCTGGGCCATTTCAAATGTAAGCATGTGATCAAAATGCTGATTACTTCATCAGTGATGACGCTGATCAGCTTCGCCATTCTCGGCTGGCTGATTCATCAGGACTGGTTCTTCACTGGCCTGGGAGTTAATACGCCATCGAATGCGTCGGCCTTATTACTGTTCATGCTGGTATCACCGGTGTTTACCACTTTCATGCAACCGATCAGCGCCTACTTTCAGCGCAAATTTGAATTTGAAGCCGACGACTTCGCTACTCAGCATGCTCAGGGCAGCAAAATGATCAGCGGTCTGGTCAAGCTTTATGAAGAAAATGCCAGCACTCTGACCCCCGACCCGCTCTACTCGGCATTTCATTACAGTCATCCGCCCGCCGCAATCCGCATTGCCCATATCGAACAGACCATGCAAAACGCTTCATGAGCGCTTTACTGCAAGGCTTGGTGGTCGCTCATCTCGGCAAAGGTATCGCCGTCGAAGTGGGCGACACCACCCTGCTCTGCCAGACACTGCGTAAACTAGATACCGTGGTAGTCGGCGATCAGGTCTTGCTGAGTCAGACCAATGCCGAACAAGGCCGGATTGAACAATTGCTACCCCGTCGTTCGGTATTGCAAAGACCCAGCCGGGGCGAACAGATTCGCCCGGTTGCCGCCAATATCGATACCATTTTTGTCGTTTTCGCCGCCGAACCGCTCTGCGATTTTCTGCTGCTGGACCAATATCTGGCAATCTGTGAAAACTGCAATATTGATGCCGCCCTGGTCTTTAATAAAATCGACCTGCCATACAGCAACGAAATTGAACCAGAACTCGCCTACTATCAGGCTCTGGATTATCCGCTGCACCGGGTCAGCGCCCGGCAAAATCTGGGTATAAAGGCTCTACAAAACCTGCTCGCCACCCAGACCAGCCTGTTTGCCGGCCAATCCGGAGTGGGTAAATCCTCACTGACCAACGCCCTGCTACCCGACAAAAATCTGCGTACCAATACGGTTTCGGCAACCACCCGTCATGGCCGTCATACCACCACCGCCGCCACGCTTTACCATTTACCGGGCGGCGGCGATCTGATCGACAGTCCGGGTGTAGCAATTTTTGGTCTGGCCGGCTTAAGCGAGGCGCAACTGGCCTGGGGATTCCGTGAATTTCAGCCTTTTATCGGTCAGTGTCGCTTTAACGATTGCCGTCATGTCAATGACAAAGACTGCGCAGTGCGAGCTGCGGTCGAATCCGGCCAGATTGCTGCCAGCCGCTATCAGCGATTTCTGAAGCTGCGCGAAAAAATGCCGGTAGGCAACAGGGCTTAGTCATCCCTGATACTGGCAATACCTGATAGTTGTTGGATTGTGGGTATTTCAGCGCTTTTAAAATCGCCAGTTCGAGAGAGATGAGGCTTTGGCGAACGTCTGAGGGCTTTTACTGGATTGCTTGACTGCGTTGGCTGACGGCTTCGATTAAAACCCCATGTTATCTGCAATTAAATCGGCCATCCCGGCCAGGATGGCCTAGATCCAGACTGCATGCCTGATAACTAACAGTGTTTGGTATCCGATCGAGTTTGGCATGGTGGGCATCAGCCCGGCGGCCAGTGCATGGCGCGGCCGGCTAGCAGATGCAGATGCAGGTG
>CAIUWU010000149.1 GCA_903902945.1 uncultured Pseudomonadota bacterium | reverse complement strand
CGCTATTCAGTGAGCTGGGTTTGCGGCGGTTGATTCGCCGTGAGGATGGCGAGATTAAAGTGGTTTTGGCTTTGACATTGTTAAGACTTTAACCTCCGTTTTTAATCCTCCCTCCGGGCGCGGTAGAGATGGTTGTTACCAACTATCTCTACCAGCAGAATTACAATACGGCTCCTACCAGGAGTCTTGGCCTGAAATCGCACTCTGGGCAATGACTTCTTGATCGATCTGCTGTTTTCACCTGAGGTTGCCTTGCTACATGCTGGTGGAACTCAAGACCGGTGTTTTCAGGCCGGAAAAACCCGGCAACTAAGTTTTTACCTGACGGCGGTAGACGCACAACTTAAAGCCGAGACCAACAAGCCCCATCGGCATGGTCGAGCATCAATTAGCGAAGCCATGCCAGCCGAATTGCAAACCAGTTTGCCTGGTATCGAGAAAATTGAACCCGAACAGGGCGCATTTCGGTAACAATATCCAATGTTTAACAAGCACATACATCTGATTTTATCAATACAACATTACTACTAGCGCCGACAGGACCAAAGCCGACTATCCAAATCGAACCGACTATTCACTTGACAAAAAACCGGCAGTATAGAAACTAGCGGCTTGTGTCACAATCCGAGCCCCTGTTTTGAACGATCTACCTCTTAGTGTGCTATTCGGCATCCTTGCCGCTTTGTTGATGCTTTCCGGCTTTGTTTCCGGCTCTGAAACAGCGTTGAGCAGCCTCAATCGTTACCGACTACAGCAACTGGTCAAAAAGAAGCATCGAGGCGCGATCAAGACCCAGCGCCTATTAAAAAAACCTGAACGACTAAACGGTTTTATTTTACTGGGCAAACATTTGCTCAATATTCTGGCCTCGGTGCTGACAACACTGATTGCCATGCGCATCGGCGGTGATTCGGCCATCCTGCCGGCCGTTGGATTATTGACAGTGGCGATGATGATTTTCTCAGGCGTCATCCCCAAAACCCTGGGCATCAACAAACCGGAGTTACTGGCTTTCGCGGCAGCACGGCTTTACAGCCCTCTCCTAAAACTGAGTGCGCCGCTTATCTGGCTGATCAACGGCTTTGCCAGCGGCTTATTGAGAATTGTCGGTTTGAGAACACCGGTATCGAGCTTGAAAGACCATAGACTGTCTTACATGATCGGTGACAGCAATAAGTTGTTACCCGGCCGCTATCAGAACATGCTGCTGAGCATTCTGGATCTTGAATCGACCAGCATCGAAGAAATCATGACACCGCGTCAAGACATTCTCGGCATCGATCTCGAGGATTCAATCGAAGACATTATTCTGCAATTGCAAAACAGCCCGCATACCCGCTTACCGGTTTATAAAAAGAACATTGATAAAGTGATTGGCTTTATTCACATTCGCACGGCACTGTCGCACATTCATCAGCAGAATTTCGATAAGCACACCATTATCGAAAATCTGAGCAAACCTTTTTTTATTCCCAATAGCACTTCGATTCACAGTCAGATGCAGATCTTCAAAACCGAAAAACTGCGCATGTGTCTGGTGGTCGATGAATATGGCGATGTGCAGGGTTTGGTGACGCTGGATGACTTGTTACAGGAATTCATCGGCGAATTTATCAGTGACTCTGACCCGAGTGTCAAACCCCAAAATGACGGCAGTTATTTGATCGATGCCAGTATTACGATTCGGGAGCTCAATCGAATTACCGAAACCAATTTACCGACCGAAGGGCCAAAAACCTTGAACGGACTGATTATTGAGTATCTGGAGTCGATTCCTAAAGCCGGTACCAGTATCAAACTGTATGGCCATATCCTGGAAATCATGCAATGCGATGATAAAACCGTAAAACAGGTCAAGCTCGAAGTTCAGCACTAAGGCTAAGCGGTTTTTACCCGGCGAGCGCGCTTGGCCAGATACACCCAGATACCGCTGACATACAAAATCAAAGGTAATAATCCGGTTACGAACCATATGGCCCTGCCCAGTTCACCGAAGGCTTCGCCGGTATGCAATGGCCAAAGCCAGACGCTGAAGCGCTGGCCGGCACTGAATTTATTTGGATTTCTGACATCGCGAATCTGACCGCTCCAGCGATCTATCCATACTGTGGTTACCGGATGATGCTGATTGACTTCGTGGCGCTGGCGAAAATTGATTTTATAGGTGCCAGTATCACCGAGCGGCGTTGAGATGCGCCTGAGTTCTGACTGTGAAAAAGGCCCTCTGGCAATCAGAACCGCTTCCGTCAATGAAACCGGTCTGTCACCCGGCACCGCAGTACTACGAACCGTCGGTCCTTCATCGCCATGTCCCATACCTGCCGATCCGGTCAAAGTCTCCAGCAATACCGGGTAGGCCAGATGCAAACCACTGCAAGCCAGCAGCAACAATCCTGGCGCAGCAATCAATCCCAGCAAGCGGTGCAAATCGGTAAACATGACGCTCAACGGCGCTGACAGCCTGACCCTGAAATGCCAGGGTAACTGACGCCAGCCCGGCCACCACAGAATCAGCCCGCTCACAACCGAAAACAGCATCAGAACCGCCAGTATCGCCAGATACTGGCGGCCTTTGGCTTCGAGTAATAAATGACTGTGCAAATCCAGCAACCAGGTCGTTGCCGTCTGGCCCCAGAAGCGCTTATCCAGTACTTCACCCGTGTAAGGATTGATCGCCAGCATCAGCGGCGCATAAAAGGCATCAACCGTTTCCCGGGGTTTCTCAAACCAGGCAGTCAGCGACTGATCCGGTTTGCGAGGCAGCTCCAGAGTCCACACGCCGTGCCTTTCAGGCTCGGTAGCACGAACGGCCACCAGGATTTTGTCCAGCGATAGATAGCCGCCGGCCACCGGCTCTACTGCCAGTTGCGGATTCAATAATTGATCGATTTCATCACGATAAACACTGAGGCTGCCGGTAATACCTTGCAAAACAAACAGCAAGCCAACGCTTAGGGCTAAACACAGATGCAGCTTTAACCAGAGACTACGTAACCACAGATGTCTGACAGAAAATGCCATGAGCGGGGGACTCCCTGACAACGTTTGATTGTCAGGGATTAGGATTTAAGCCTGATCCAGACCAAATGCAGTGTGCAGCGCCCTGACTGCCAACTCCAGGTATTTTTCAGCAATCACCACCGAAATTTTGATTTCGGAGGTTGAAATCATTTGAATATTGATGCCTTCATCAGCCAGTACTTTGAACATGGTGCTGGCAATACCGGCATGCGAACGCATACCGACACCGACGATAGAAACCTTGACGATACTGTCATCACCGCTGACAACCTGTGCACCCAGTTGGTCGCGCAAACCTTCCAGCACATTGCTGGCTCTCAGATAATCGTTGCGATTGACGGTAAAAGTAAAATCGGTGGTGCCGTTGGCACCGACATTCTGCACGATCATGTCGACCTCAATATTTTCGGCGGCGACCGGGCCGAGAATTTTTGAAGCCACCCCAGGCAGATCGGGTACACCTGATAGCGTTAACTTCGCTTCGTCTCGGTTAAAGGCAATACCTGAAATTAACGCTTTTTCCATATTTGAATCCTCGTAGGTAATAAGGGTGCCATTGCCTTCGGCAAATGAAGACAGAACCCGTAACGCAACATTATATTTTCCGGCAAATTCAACTGAGCGAATCTGCAACACTTTTGAACCCAGGCTGGCCATTTCCAGCATTTCTTCAAAAGTAATCTTGTCCAAGCGACGTGCCTTGGGAACCACCCGGGGATCGGTGGTATAGACGCCATCGACATCGGTATAAATATGACATTCATCGGCTTTCAGTGCTGCGGCCAGCGCCACACCGGTAGTATCGGAACCGCCTCTGCCCAGAGTGGTGATATTGCCATCCTGGTCGACTCCCTGAAATCCGGCTACCACCACCACTTTGCCGTCAGCCAGATCGGCACGGATTTTGGCATCATCGATTTCACGAATCCGGGCTTTACTGAAGCTGCTGTCAGTGAGAATTCTCACTTGACTGCCGGTGTAGGAAACTGCATTACACCCCAAATCGTGCAAGGCCATGCATAACAGGGCAATCGTGACTTGTTCGCCGGTAGAAACCAGTACATCCAATTCGCGTTCGGTCGGCTGTACTTGCATTTGTTTTGCCAAGCCGATCAGACGGTTGGTTTCACCACTCATAGCGGATACCACGACCACCAGTTGATCGCCTGCCTCGTGTGCACGCTTGACTTTGTCAGCAACCGCTTTGATGCGTTCGACCGTACCTACCGAGGTACCACCAAATTTATATACATATAATGCCATTTTATTAACCTTAGGCTTTTTGCCAGATTCACAAGCCAATACTTATCGACGGCAGCTCGATTAAAAGCTGCTTTCAATAATTGTCTGAAATTAAACGCTATAAACCCATAGCAATATTGCCGGATTGATCAATCCGGCAATCTGATTGGATAAAACTTGTAGAAGACTTGGCTGGATTCAGCCGATCTATCGTAATTATCAGATTTCAAAATCGCTCAAGCTTTTACCGGCATCCAGCAATACCTGTATCCATTTAGGCTTTAGGCCACGACCAGTCCAGGTTTGGGATGCATCTTCCGGGTTACGATAACGTGCGGCGACAGTACTGCTACGTTTATCGAGCTTTTTTTCGGTATCATGGATTTCAACCGTAATAGCGATGGAAGCGGCCAGTTCTTTGATTTTATTGATAGTTTCTTTACGCTTATTGCTTTGATTTTCTTTTAATGCTTTTTCGGCATTATTAATAATTTCGCGTAATTCAGATTCTGAAAGTTGATTGAAGTCGCTCATATATATCTCAATAATAAAAATAATATTTTATTTTAGCACTATATATTCAATCTAAACAAATCCCGACACGAATATACCCAGCAGACAGCGATATTCAGGCTGTAAGATTGATAGCAGCAACCGCTTTTGCCGGGTTATAAATTAATTTAATTGCTGTTGTATCCAGGCGGGCACCTGATCCAAAGCTGCCGATAAAGCGGACGGATCATTACCGCCTGCTTGTGCCATATCCGGACGACCACCGCCCTTGCCCCCGACCTGCGTAGCAACAAAATTAACCAGCTCACCGGCTTTGACTTGATCCATCACCTCTTTGGAAACGCTGGCGATCAGACTGACCTTGTCACCGCTGACCGTCGCCAACACCAAGGCTGAACGACCGAGTTTATTTTTGAGTTGATCGGCGAGATCACGCAGCGATTTGGGGTCGGCATCATCAAGGCGCACGGCAAGCACTTTGATACCGGCAACGTCGACGGCTTTGGATGTCAGCTCATCACCGGCTGAACTGGCCAGCTTGGCTTTCAGCTTTTCCAGTTCTTTTTCCAGTCCGCGGGTTTTATCCAGCAATTGCTGTACTTTCTCAACTGCCTTGTCGGGTGCCGCTTTTAATAAACCGGCAACACCGAGCAATGCCTGCTCGCGCCCGGCAATGAACTCCAATGCCCCGTGCCCGGTGACGGCTTCCAGACGCCGCACACCGGCAGCCACGCCGGTTTCGGAAACAATTTTAAAGGTGCCAATATCCCCGGCGCGTTGCACATGGGTACCACCACATAATTCGGTCGAGAAATCACCAATGGTCAAAACCCTGACTTCATCACCGTATTTTTCGCCAAACAGCGCCATCGCACCGGCTTTGACCGCATCGTCTTTCGCCATGATTTTTGCGGAAACCGGCGCATTCAGGCGAATCTGCTCATTAACCAGTCGCTCAATGGTGGCGATTTCGTCGGCTGTCATCGGCTCAAAATGCGAGAAGTCAAAACGCAGACGCTCAGCATTGACCTGAGAACCTTTCTGGCTGACATGATCGCCCAATACCTGACGCAAGGCAGCATGCAATAAATGGGTGGCGGAGTGATTGCGTTCGGTCGCTTTACGCACTTCGGCATCGACACTGACTTCACAAGCCTGCCCCACACTGAGACTGCCATCAATCAGCTTGCCTTTATGCAGATATAACTGGCCGCCCTGTTTTTGGGTATCCAGTACTTCAAACAACGCACCATCGGCAACGATGCGACCGCTGTCACCAACCTGCCCGCCGGATTCGGCATAAAACGGTGTCTGATCCAGAATCACCACCCCTTCATCGCCAGCTTCCAGCGTATCAACCGGCTGACCTTTTTTGAACAAACCCAAAATCCGTACCGAACCATCCAGACTGTAATAGCCGGTAAATTCAGTATTACTGTCATGTTTGATGTCCTGATCGTAATCGGCGGCAAACTGACCACCGGCTCTGGCGCGATCACGCTGGGCAGCCATCTCCACTTCAAAGCCGGCATGATCAACTGTCAGATTATGCTCACGGGCAAAATCGGCGGTTAAATCGACCGGGAAGCCATAAGTATCATAGAGCAGGAAGACGACATCACCGGGTATTACATGGCCATCGAGTTTAGCGACACAAGCTTCGAGGATTTTCATACCCTGCCCCAATGTTTCCGCGAAACGTTCTTCTTCTTTCTTCAACACCCGCTCAACCTGTTCCTGGGCTTTAGTTAGCTCGGGATAGGCCTGACCCATTTCGGTCACCAAAGGCGCGACCAGTTTATAAAAGAAGGTTTCCTGAATCCCCAGACGGTAACCATGACGAATCGCGCGACGAATGATGCGACGCAACACATAGCCACGGCCTTCGTTGGATGGCAATACACCATCGGCAACCAAAAACGCGCAGGAACGGATATGATCGGCAATCACTCGTAGCGAACTGTTGCTTAAATCGGCACAATTGGCCAATGCTGCAGCGGTTTTGACCAGATTCTGGAAAATATCGATTTCGTAGTTGCTATGCACGCCCTGCATGACGGCAGCAATCCGCTCCAGACCCATCCCGGTATCCACCGATGGCGCTGGCAACGGCGTCAGATTGCCGTCTTTATCCCGGTCGTACTGCATGAATACCAGATTCCAGACTTCGATATAGCGATCGCCGTCTTCATCAGGACTGCCCGGAGGACCGCCGGCAATGTGCTCACCATGATCGTAGAAAATTTCGGTGCAAGGTCCGCAAGGCCCTACATCACCCATGGACCAGAAATTATCTTTGGCGCCAATCCGTGAAAATCGGTGGGGATTGATTTTGACATCTTCCAGCCAGATCGCTTCGGCTTCAGAGTCTTCGTCAAAGACGGTCACCCACAAGCGCTCCTGCGGGATGCCCAGCTCTTGGTTCAGAAAATCCCAGGCAAAATGGATCGCATCGCGTTTGAAATAATCACCAAAACTGAAATTACCCAGCATTTCAAAAAAAGTGTGATGTCTGGCGGTATAGCCCACATTTTCCAGGTCGTTATGCTTGCCACCGGCTCTGACGCAGCGCTGACTGGTTGTGGCACGGGTAAAATCGAGTTTTTCGCGCCCGAGAAAAACGTCTTTAAACTGCACCATGCCGGCATTGGT
>CAIUWU010000148.1 GCA_903902945.1 uncultured Pseudomonadota bacterium | reverse complement strand
GGAATTACCGCCAGTCTTGATGCTTTGTCGGGTGGCTTGCTCGGTCAACTGGTCATTCGCGGCGATATCAAAGGCAAAAATGCCGAAACACTGTTAATTAATAACACCGCTATCAGTAACATTGCCCGTATCGTGCTGGTAGGCTTGGGCGAACAGGGCAAACTCGGTCGTAAACAATATCGCAAAGCATTGTCGGCCGCTGTCAAAGTCGTTAAAGAAATTAAAGTCAAAACCGCCACTTGCGCCTTGCTAGATGCGGCGGTAGATCAAGCTGATTATCCATGGCGTGCCAGACAGGTGGTCGAAGTGTTTCATGACGGTTTGTATCAGTACACCGCCACCAAAAAATGTGATGACAGAGTGGCGCTGGAAAAGCTGGCGCTTTTGACCGATGAAGGCCAAAAAAATCAAGCGCTGGTCGGGTTGCAGCAAGGATTAGCCATTGCTAGAGGTGTGGCCTTGACCAAGCATCTTGCCGATTTGCCCGGCAATATTTGTACCCCGGCTTTTCTGGCCGAGCAAGCCACGGAGTTGGCTGGTCAGCATGCGCAGCTGAGTTGTAATGTGCTGGAAGAAAGCGATATGGAAGCGCTGGGTATGGGCTCTTTCTTGGCGGTGTCACGCGGTAGCCGGCAGCCTGCCAAGCTGATCTGTCTGCATTATCAGGGCGCCGATGCCGATCAAAAGCCGATTGTGCTGGTCGGCAAAGGGTTGACGTTTGATGCGGGTGGTATCTCTTTGAAGCCCGGTCAGGGCATGGATGAAATGAAATACGACATGTGTGGCGGTGCCAGTGTGTTGGGCATTCTGCGTGCTGTTACCGAGCTGAATTTACAGCTGAATATCATTGGCCTGATTCCGGCGTCTGAAAATTTACCGGACGGTAATGCCAATAAGCCGGGTGACATTCTGACCAGCATGGCCGGTAAGACCATTGAAGTTCTGAATACGGATGCCGAGGGGCGTTTGATTCTGTGCGATACCCTGACCTATGCGCAGCGTTTCAATCCTGACGTGGTGATTGATATGGCGACTTTGACCGGTGCCTGTATCGTGGCGTTGGGGCGAGTGCCGAGCGGTTTGTTTGGTAATGATGACGCTTTGTGCGATGCCTTGCGTGATGCGTCTGAAAGCGCCTGCGATAGTGTCTGGCGGATGCCGATCTGGGAAGAATATCAGGAACAGCTCAAATCCAATTTTGCGGATCTGGCCAATATTGGTGGCCCGGATGGCGGTAGTATTACCGCTGCTTGTTTCCTGGCCAATTTTGCCAAGGATTTCCGCTGGGCGCATATCGACATTGCCGGTACCGCCTGGCGGACAGGTGCCAACAAAGGCGCAACCGGCCGGCCGGTGCCTTTGTTAAGTCAGTATCTGATCAATCGTGCCGGCTGAAGTCATTTTTTATGTGCTGGCTTCGCACTCTGTTCAGCAGAGTCAGGCGTTTGTTTGCAAGCTGATTGAGAAAATTTATCGTAGCGGTCATTTTTGCTATGTGTTGACTGATTCTGCTCAGCAGGCAGAGCAACTGGATAAGCTGTTGTGGACGTTTCGTGCTGGCAGCTTTATTCCGCATCAGCTGTTCAGCGGTGTATTGCCTGGCTATAACGGTACCATTCTGATTGGCAGTGAACCGGTTCCCGAGGGCTGGCTGTCTGTAATCGTCAATCTATCGATGGCTTATCCGCCGGTGCAGGGTTCAGGGCAGCGGATTGTGGAGATTCTTGATAGCAGTGAGGCCAGCAAGCAGGCCGGGCGCGAGCGTTACCGGCATTATCAGCAGCTGGGGCTGGAGATTACCACTCACAAGCTATAACGAAAGCTTGTTGGCTTCAAAGCCAAAACAAGGCCGGCGTGAAATCCGGCCTTTTTGATGGGTTTTAAATGGTGGAAGCCTGATATTTGACGCTAAAGTCATTCAAGGCAGCCAGTGCAACCGGAATTGACCGCTGTTCCAGCTGAAACGCATTGACGCCAACCCGGCTGAGATAAAACACTTGGTCAGCCAGATAATTGCCGACGGCCCGGATTTCACCGTTATAAGCCAGTTTGCTGCGTAACAGACGGGCATGTGAGAACAGGCGACCATCGGTAAATACCGGGAAATCCAGTTCGATCAGTGCCAGTTTGTCCAGATTGCTGATTTGCTCCGTGGTGTCGGTTGACGTCAGGCGAACGCCAATTTTGCCGTCATGGTTCAGCAATGCAGGGTCTTGTTGTTGCCAGCGAGGCAATGAAACGGTGATGTTGCCTGTGGCAGGCAATTCGCTGTCATCACTGATGAAATGCCAATTGTTGTCAATCAGCTGATGGTCTTTAATGATTTGCATACACTTTGTCTTTAAAAGGATCTAGGCCAATACGTTGTACGGTGTGCAGAAAGCTTTCTGCCGGATCAAGGCGCTGGGCAACATATACTTCAAGGATGTCGGTAATGGCGCTGGCAATCCGGTCTTTGGCAACCGATGGGCCAAGGCGCTCGCCGATTGCGGCTTCGTTGTCCGATGAGCCGCCCAGAGTGATCTGGTACCATTCATCGCCTTTCTTATCGACTCCCAGAATGCCAATATGGCCGACACTTTGATGAGCACAGCCGTTCATACAGCCGGACATATTGAGTTTTAAGTCGCCGATGTCATGCAGATAATCAATGTCGTCGAGAATAGTGTTGATCTCTTTGGCGACACTGATAGAGCTGGCGTTGGCCAGAGAGCAGAAATCCAGGCCGGGACAGCAAATCATGTCGGTGACCGTGCCGATATTGGCCGTGGCCAGTTTGATGTTGTCCAGTTTTTGCCACAGTGCGAACAGATCGCCTTGTTTGACATCTGCTAACACCAGATTTTGACGGTGACTGCTTCTGACTTCGCCGAAGCTGTATTGATCGGCCAGATCGGCCACCGCATCCAGCTGGTCGGCGGTAATGTCGCCAGGGGGAGAGTCGGGTGCTTTCAACGACAGGAACACGGCGCGATAGCCTGGCGCTTTGTGGTCGGTGGTGTTGTGCTGCAGCCATTTGCGAAACGCAGGGTTTGATGCCGCTGCCGTGGCATGGCCATTGTCATCGGCGGCTTGCTGGTCATAGGCTGGCGCGACAAACTGTTGTTTCATGTCCTCAATGCGCTGCTCGCTGAGCTCCATGGTGTCACGGATACGCAGCCACTCTTCTTCAACCAGTGCGGTGAATTTTTCCAGGCCGGTTTCCTTAACCAGAATTTTGATACGGGCTTTGTATTTGTTGTCGCGTCTGCCCAGCAGGTTATAAACCCGCAGAATGGCTTCCAGATAAGACAGCAGATGTTTTTTCTCAAGGAAGGCTCTGACAGTCTGGCCAATGATCGGGGTTCTGCCCAAACCACCGCCTGCCAGGACCCGGAAGCCCACTTCGCCATCAGTATTTTTGACCAGATAAACGCCTATGTCATGCAGTTGGACAGCTGCCCGGTCTTGTTCGGAACCGCTGACTGCGATTTTGAATTTGCGCGGCAGATAAGCGAATTCGGGATGCAAAGTAGTCCATTGACGGATGATTTCGCAATACGGACGCGGATCTTCGATTTCATCAATACAAACGCCGGCCAGATGGTCGGACGTGGTGTTTCTCAGGCAGTTGCCGCTGGTTTGAATTGCATGCATCTGCACCGTTGCCAGATCGGCCAGCAAGTCGGGGACTTGTGACAGTTCGGGCCAGTTGTACTGAACGTTCTGACGAGTCGTGAAATGACAATAGCCTTTGTCATATTTGCGAGCCACTTCGGCAAGTTTGCGGATTTGTCTGGATGACATCAGGCCGTAAGGTACGGCAACACGCAGCATCGGGGCGTGTGTCTGTACATATAGACCATTCATCAAGCGCAGGGCTCTGAATTCG
>CAIUWU010000147.1 GCA_903902945.1 uncultured Pseudomonadota bacterium | reverse complement strand
TTCCCGGGCAGACCCGGGTGGTGTCGGTACAAATTTACAATCATGTTGAAGCACTGGAATACGCTCAGGCTCATACCCTGGCTGGGGTGTTATTGGGCTTTTCGTTGCTGGTGCTGATTTTGCTGTACAGCAGCGGCAAAGTCTCGGCGTTGCGGGGGCTGAATGATTGAAGCGCGTTTCAGGCTGGCTTATGGCGATGCCTTTCAGCTGGATGTCGATCTGGCGTTGCCGGCTAGCGGGGTGACTGTGTTGTTTGGCGCTTCCGGCTCTGGTAAAACCAGCTTGTTACGCTGTATCGCCGGCCTGCAATCAGCGGATGCCGGCAAACTGATCGTCAATGGTCAATGCTGGCAGGACAGCGAATCGGCTGTGTTTCTGCCGCCACACCAGCGGCCCATCGGCTATGTGTTTCAGCAGGCCAATTTATTTCCCCATTTAACGGTTGCCGATAATATTCAGTTCGGCTGCAAGCGTCTGCCGCCGCCGCAGCAACCGGCTGATCTGGCTGCGCTAATTGAATTGCTGGGGATAGGTGCTTTACTGCAGCGCCGCCCGGCCCATCTGTCCGGCGGTGAGCAGCAGCGGGTTGCGATTGCTCGGGCGCTGGCGCTGAATCCGCAGCTTTTGTTGCTCGATGAACCGCTGGCGGCGCTGGACTTCAAACGTAAACAGGAGTTGTTGCCGTATCTACAGCGCTTGCAGCAGCGTTTGCAGATTCCGATGATTTACATTACCCATTCCCTCACCGAAATGGCGCAACTGGCTGATCATCTGGTGGTGATGGAACACGGTAAAGTACAGGCGGTTGGCGATTTGTTGTCAATTTTGAGCCGGGTCGATTTGCCGATGGCTCAGCAGCGTGATGCCTCAGTGGTGTGGCAGGTAGAGATTGCCGAGCATGATGTTGACGACCAGTTGACCCGCGTCCGCTTTGCTGGCGGTGAGTTATGGCTGCCGCTAATCGCAGCAAGCCCGGGAACGCCATTGCGGGTCCAGATTTATGCCCGCGATGTCAGTGTCAGTCTGGAGCGGGCGCAGAGCAGCAGTATTCTCAATATTCTGCCCGCCGTCATCGATGATATTCAGGTCGCCGGAGCAGGGCAAACGCTGGTGCGACTCAAAGTCGCCAGTTACCAGCTGCTGGCCCACATCACCCAGAAATCCAGTCGCTTGTTGCAATTGAAAGCCGGTGCTTCGGTTTATGTGCAGATCAAAGGCACCTCGGTGGTCAGCTAAGTTTGCTGCAGCTGCATAAATCGCTAAGGTCGATAAGCGCAGCCCATCCACCGAGCAAGCTTTGGATTAGCTGAATGCTCTGCTGCGCTACCCTTATTCACCCTACGATAAACAGATGATGCATGTCGCTCGATCGCACCGCGCATGTCCCCGCTTTTTGTTTGTCGAAAGTTTTTGACTCTCGATCGACTACAATGCCGGCTTTTTTACGACAATCTCACACGGGGACCTGATGTCTCGATCAGTGAGTGTGTATTTAGGTACTGAATTATTTAAGCATGCAACAAAACCCACCTGAACAAACCGCTGTAAAACTTAATAAACTGGACAGACGCTTTGCGGTTGCGCCGATGCTGGATTGGACCGACCGTCATTGCCGGTATTTCTACCGGATGATGTCAAAGCAAGCCGTGCTGTTTACTGAAATGGTCACCACCGGCGCTATTTTGTATGGTAACCGCGATCAGCATCTGGCCTTCAATGACGCCGAGCATCCGCTGGTTTTACAGCTTGGTGGCAGTTCGCCGCAGGATCTGGCAGCTTGTGCCAGGATTGCCGAGCAATATGGCTATGACGAGATTAATCTCAACGTCGGTTGTCCCAGTGACCGGGTGCAGAATGGCCGTTTCGGAGCCTGTCTGATGGCCGATCCGGCGCTGGTGGCGGACTGCGTCGCGGCGATGCGTGATGCGGTTGCGATACCGGTCAGCGTGAAATCCAGGATCGGCATTGATGACAAAGATTCTTACCCCGAACTGGTTGATTTTATTGGCACGGTCGCGGCGGCGGGTTGTCAGACTTTTACCGTTCATGCCCGCAAAGCCTGGCTGTCGGGTTTGTCACCTAAGGAAAATCGGGAAATTCCGCCGTTGCGTTATGACCTGGTATTCGCGCTGAAAAAAGATTTCCCCGA
>CAIUWU010000146.1 GCA_903902945.1 uncultured Pseudomonadota bacterium | reverse complement strand
TTGACCGGGCTGGGTGTCAGTTTGCGGCCACGGCCTGCCGGGCGGTCGGGCTGGGTGTAGACGGCGCACACCTGATGATCCGAGTCGATCAGCACTTGCAGGGAAGGTACGGCAAAATCGGGCGTGCCGGCAAAAACAATACGCATTTTGGTGTCCTAACGTCCTTGGGATTTATGAATTTTTTCCAGTTTGGCTTTGATGCGGTTACGTTTAAACGCTGACAGATAGTCAACGAATAAATGCCCCTGCAAATGATCCATTTCGTGCTGGATACAGATCGCCAGCAAATCGCGGGCCTCAAGAATAAAGCGTTCGCCATCGCGATTGAGGGCCGAGACAGTAATCTGTTCGGCACGCGTCACTTTTTCAAAAAAGCCCGGTACCGACAGACAGCCTTCTTCGGCTTCTTCTTCGCCGTCTTTGGCAATGATTTCCGGGTTGATCAGGCAAATCGGGTCATTTTTTTCCTCGCTGATATCCATCACAATTACCTGTTGATGGACATTGACTTGTGTCGCAGCCAGTCCCACGCCTTTGGCGGCGTACATGGTTTCCAGCATGTCATCGACCAGACGCTGAATTTCGCCGTCTACTTTTGCAACCGGTTTGGCAATGGTTCTTAAGCGTTTATCGGGGAACTCAAGAATAGTCAGAATACTCACCCACTCACTCCATCTATTGATATCAAGGGGCGGGATTTTATCTGAATTTGCCTTCACTGGCATATCCAGCGTGTGCGGAATGGATACTCGCCACCGCTAAACGGCTTAGGCGGTGGCGAGTCAGGGATTGTTTTACGGGTTGACGCTATAAGTCTGGGTGTAGCTGTTGCCTTTTTTACAGACATCACGACTGATCGGCGATTCGCAGGAAATATCGCTGAATTCGGCTTTTAGCTCACCGACGCGATCCGGTACGAAGTAAAAACGGAAATTGGGGTCGGCGCTGATCGCAATATCGATTTTGGCATGCAATACCGGTTTGTTATTGAAGCTGACTTTGAGCTGATCTATAAAATGCGATTTACGGACAAAACGGGTCATCTGGTCCATTTGCATCCCGGTCAGATTGGGGTGGCTGATCATTAATTGCGCCAGCGAAGCCTGGCCGTTCTGTACGCCGTCATCGAGACGGAATTTGACTTTGCCCAGACGGCTCATGGCTTCGTCCAGATCAGCGCCAATCGGTGCCGAACAGCCGCCGCTGGCTTTGACGAATTTTTTGGTCATGCTGTATTTGCCGTCACTGGTTTCGGCGATGGCGCGGATATTACTGTAAGTGTTGACCCGAATTCGCATCGCCAGATCGGCTTTGCCGCTTTCCGGGAAAAACTCGAATTCGCCGACGAACGGGAACGGATTTTTATCGACAAACAGCCAGATTTTTTTGATGTAACGTGCTTGGCTCTGGGCGAATTTACTGCTGACTTTGATCGGTACAATCGCCGGATCTTCTGCCCGATAAGGCGCCTCCAGCTCGATCACGGCGTCCGATTCCTCGATGGTCTTGCCGCTGAAAAACTGGTTTTTCAGGCTGGTGTTCCAGGTAATGTCATCGCCTTCGGCCTGAACAAAATTGCAAAAGCCAAGCAGCAACATTACCGCCAGTAGTTTAGGTGTGTTCATGCAATAACTCCGGTTGAATTCAAAAGTTTTGGGTTTGGGGTGAATCGGTTGGCGTGATTGCCGGTATTAAAACACCGGCTTATCGTTGCGTAGCCGGTTCGGTTTGTGAAATGGCCGTCATAATTTTGTGGGTCAGTTTGCTAATGCCATGTTGAGTGACGCTGCCGTGATTACCTTTCAGCTCAATATCAAAGCGTGAAATCAGTTTGCCTGATTTAACTTCGATTAAATCCGCGATCAAATACGAAAATAGGAAGCTGGGCTTGCTGTGTTGGCCGACAATCATGTAATCGACGCCATAGTGTTGGCCTAAGCGGGCGGCTAAATCGTGATGACTGAATAAGTATCCCGGACCAGGATTGGTTTGTGTATAACTGCCGGAGTCGATGTGAATGAGTTTGTAATTTCCTGTGCCTGCGAGCGCTTGTTCCAGTAAGGGGCGAATGCTGGCGGTACGCAGCAGCTCCTGAGGGGTATCAGGCAGCGAGGTAATGTCGTTGAGTTCAAAGTCCAATACGGCCAGGCTCGGGTTGGCTAGGACCGGTTGATTCATCCCCAGCAGCAGTAGCGTAATCAGTGTCTTGAGGCAACGCATGGCGAATGCTTAGACAAGGTTGCGCGGTGTCGATACCGACACGGTTAAGCAATGTTTCATTCTTCCCATTCCAGTTCGGCAAAGGCGATGGTGATGTTTTTGCGATGGAATTGTTCAAACAGCTGCCAGTGATTTTTACTGTCGAGGCCAACGGTTTTAACCGCTTGTTCCAGGGTTTTGCCGTTCTTGATCAGCACGCGGATTTCGCTGGCCAGCTGGCTTAAATAATTTTTCTCTGCCTGCATGCTGGCCGGCCAGTCTGTGACCGGTTTGCCGTGGCCGGGAATCACCAGCTTGTAGTGATTTTTTTCCAGGCGGTTCAGTTCGCTCAGCCAGCCTTTGATACTGCCGTCGATCACCGGGATATGTTCCAGAAACAGTAAATCGGCCAGCCATAAGCTGTTGGTGGTCTGGTCATAAACGCTGAGATCATTATCGGTATGAGCCGTCGGGTGAGCGGTTAGCAGCAGACGGCGGTTGCCGAGATCAAGGGTTAAGCTGTCTTTGACTTCGATATCGGGCGGAATGATGTTGTCCTGATCGACTTTGATGTTCAGCACTTCATCGGCGCGGCTCAAATAATGCGGCGCGCGACTGGCCATGGCCCGGGCCAGTTTGTGATGGCCGACGAATTTTACTCCCGGGGCTTTGAAGGCCAGATTGCCGTAAATATGATCGGGATGCACATGGGTGTTGATTACATAACAGATCGGCGTACTGGTGGTTTGTTTCACGGCATTTTTTAAGGCGATGCCCTGTTGCGGACTGCCGCCGCTGTCAATGACTGCCACGCAGCGATCGCCGACAATAAAGCCGAGGTTGGCGATTTCGCCATGATTTTCGCGGTCCGGCCAGTGATGTTGTGACTGGTGCATGAAAATGCCGGGGGCAATTTCGCTGACACTGAGCGCGTTGACGGCAAAACAGCTGCTGCTGATCAGCAGGCTGCAAACGGCTAAGACTGATTTCATGCGGATTCCTCTAGCCGGCAAGGCGTTTGAAATATTCTGATTCGGCAATGATGTCGGCATTGTTTTCGACCCGATCCAGATAAACCAAACCTTGCAAATGATCGAATTCATGCTGAAACACCCGGGCCGGAAAGTCTTCCAGGGTTAGCTGGCAAGGGCTGCCGTTGGCGTCCTGATAGCTGACAGTAATGACTCGGTAACGGGGAACCAGTGCACGAATCCCTGGTACACTGAGGCAGCCTTCCCAATCTTTGATGCGGGTGGCATCGATAACCTCGAACCGGGGGTTGCAGATTACGGTGGCAGCCATCAAGGGTGCGTGCGGATAACGGCTGGTCGGCCGGGAGGCGATGATTAAAGCCTGGCGTGATACGCCGATTTGCGGGGCAGCAATGCCGACACCGTTGGCTTCTTCCATCAGTTGTTGCATATCGGTCAGCAATTGTTTGAACTGCGGACTGGCAAAGTCCGTAATGGGCTCAGCCTGCTGGCGGAGCAGCTCAGAACCCAGTTGCACGATGTTGTCTTTAGTCATCGGTTATCTAATCAGAGAGCGTAAACAAGCCGGCAGTATACTGCTGATGATTAGATTTTTCTCATATTTGGCCGCCGGCCGGAACCGGTTCGGCGGCTCGGGGCCTGGCTTTACTTTGCAGGCCTTTTTTGGGATAGTGGCCGCTCGCTGGATACGGGCTGCGGGGAGTCACTGGCGTTAATTATCTTTAGTTTGCTAAATCAGGAGCATGTTATGAAAAAAAACTATAAGGGTTCAATTGCCGTTGTGATGAGCGCCGGCTTGCTGCCATTGGC
>CAIUWU010000145.1 GCA_903902945.1 uncultured Pseudomonadota bacterium | reverse complement strand
GGTCCAAGTTGCGGTGCCAAATAAATCTAACCCATTTATACCGACATCAGACTCCTGCCCTGAAAACTCAATACCATATGCATCAGTTTTACCGATGTTACTTGGCGCTGACTGGATAGAGCCATTACCTGCGAGAGTTGACTGACTAAATATCGCGTCTTTGACCTCCTCTTGGAAGAAACTTAAACGGTAGTTCCCTTTTTGCGTAAAGTATTCTGCCGATAATTCTTTAGAAAGAGCTTCTTCAGGCTTAAGATTCGGATTGGCAATATTAAGTGTATTAGTTTGGGTGTTTGTAAATGTTTTAAATAACTCTCCTACCGTCGGATAACGATAAGCAACGCCAATTGCCGCGCCCAATTTCAGACGATCAGTCGTGTTCCACGTCAGTTTGGCTTTTGGTGAAAAATTAATCTGATGCTTGTCTGACTGATTTAGCGTTTGGTACTGGTTATTTGCCCATGATGAATTAGCCCCATCAAATGCATTCCAATTTTCCAGCCTACCACCCGCAGTTAAATTCCAGTCTTTGACAAAATCCCATGAATCTTGCGCCCAGTAACCTTCAGTTGATGTCTTTCCAACGTTTAAAACCGACCCGTCATTAGCAGTAACCCCCAAAGGATTGTGATTATCTACGGTCCATTGATTGGTTGCATAAACCGGATTGACCAGCTCGTACAAATCATGATGAAAACCAAAACTGATTTCATGTTTTCCAAAAAAATCACCTGGACGCCAGATACCTTTAGCATCGACGTTATGCCAATTAGTTCCTGTCAACGATGTTTGAGTTCCACCAACCGAGGTTGCTGTAGATGGTGCTCTTGTAAGATCTTCTGATAAATCGACCACACTACCAGTCAATTCCCAATCAAATTTGCCATTTGTTTCAGTATGTAGATTCATACCATGAGACCATGTCGTTTGCTGCGCCAAACTAGGTTTTAGCAAAGAACTGGCATTAGCTCCGAACGCCGGGTTTTGAGAGAATTTAACATTTCCAGCATTAATTGGCACACCGGTTGCAGCGTTGGACAAGAAGCTATTAACACCACCACTTTGATTGTTTTGCCACATACCCATCACATATGAAGCTTTCAATGTAGGGGTAATGTCATAAGCCAGCTTCCATTTAAAATTATCCTGAATCGTATGGTACATCGCCGTTTCACCCAGAACAGCCATTGGCTGGCCATAGGAATTGCTTGTCATATATGCACCATTGACCAATGTGGCTCCACCTGGTGCCGCCCCCACCGAACCAGAAGTAACCTGTGTGCCATAAGCAATCGGCTGAGAATTACTATCCAAGTGACTGTAATCAAATCGGAATGACAAATCGTTTACTCTGTCGCCAATACCACCAGAATATTTTTGAGCCTCGTAAGTAGCCGAATGACCATATTGACTGTAATCCTGCCAAGAAGACTGAGCATCACCATAAATCTCGAGCTTTTTCGGCATTTTGGTCACAATATTCATAACCCCGCCCATAGAATTACCGGAATAGGCAGCGGAAAAAGGCCCATACATCATGTCGACCCGCTCAATTTCCTCTGGTGACACCGTGTTAAATCGCGGAGACCCATCATTACCGTTATTGTTATTTAGCAATGTTGACAACAATATGCCATCCGCATAAATCAAAGTCCGAGCACTTTGAGATGTGCTGGCTGTGCGGGTTTGGACCGGAGCATTAGTATCACCAATATAACGCTTACGTACCAAAATACTGGGCATGTACTTAATAGCATCCTCGGTATTATAGATATTGATGGTTTCATCCATTTTTTTTCTGCTGACTTTCTCAACAGTCACCGGCAGCTTGTACTTTTCTACGATAGTCGGTTCAGCCTTTTCACCCTGCCCAGAAACCGATACCTCCGGCAAAACCTGCGCACCCTCTTTGGCATCAGCTTTTTTCTTGACCTGTTTGGGCTGCTCCTGACTTTCCTCAGCGGCATTCACCAAAGCTGGCAAAGCAACCAGGCACAACGCCCCCAGAATAGCCAGATTCAGTTTTGATCGTTTTAATGTTCGCATAATTCCTCTTAAGTATTTTCTGATGCCTTAAGTCCATGCCCAATACAGGCATAACCAATAATCATAGAACCCTAAAAGCAAAATAAATGCCAAAAAAATTATTCAAGCTATATCAAAATGTTATGTGAATTCTGCCACTTTCAGATTAAAAATAAACAATGTTAAATGCCGAACACGACTTTAAATAACATAGTTTAATTAAAGCGATGGCATTATTTGGCGATGCTAACCGTTTAAATTATGGCCAAACCGGTTTTATTGGCTGTTTGATTAGCGCTCAACCGCCGGAAGCATTACCTTGAGGGTGTTACAACAACTTACGTTGATCGGAACTAATCAGGCGTAGCGACTCAAGCCTGAGTCAAGGCTTGATTACCAGCAGGAAGCGGGTTGAACTGCGGCAAATGCCGCACTAGCTATGGATGATGAGCGATAAACCGCCAAGTAACCGCCTTTTAAGCGGCTGCCGGCTTGCCAGGACCGGCAGCGACAGCCACTCAGCCTTTGGCAATGGTCTGGTAACGGGCTTTTATCGCTTGCGCCAGCTCATGCACAGCCATCGCATAATGGGTGCTGTGGTTGTAACGGGTAATCACGTAAAAATTGGGATGACCCAGCAAATACTGATCATAGTTTTGATGCCGCAACAGCAATAAGCGCATCGGATAATCGCAATGACAGTCTTCGACAATTTCAAGCCCTGCCTGTTTCAGGGCCGACAGTGAATATTTAGACTCTATCCCTGGCTCCAGGGATTCGGTTTCGCGTAATTGTCCACGGGTTGCCGATACCACCGGCTGATTGGCTTGCCAGCCGTGTTCGGCAAAATAACGCGCCACGCTGCCAATCGCATCCTCCGCGTTCCATAAATCGCGACGGCCATCGCCGTTAAAATCGACCGCCCAGTTCAGAAAACTGCTGGGCATGAACTGCCCCAGCCCCATCGCGCCGGCAAAAGAACCAACCGGCTTGCCAGGATCGATGCTTTCGTTACGGGTCATCAGCAAAAAGTTTTC
>CAIUWU010000144.1 GCA_903902945.1 uncultured Pseudomonadota bacterium | reverse complement strand
TTTCTGGACCAGCACGCCATTTTTTTCGACCTGTAACTGCTGTCTTTGTTCGCTGCTGATATCAGAAACCACGACACCGAGACGATTGCTGGCAACTTCCTGAGCATTGCTTTCTTTGCTGGCGGCGCTAGTTTGTTGCGCAGGCAGCAGGCCGACTTTGACGGTAAGCTCCTGCTTGTCGCCCTGGCGGATGATTTTCAGCTTGGCTTTTTCATCGACCGGAAACACACCCACCCGAGGCGGCAGTTCACCTGAGGTTTCGATAATCTGACCATTAAATTCGACAATTATGTCACCGACCTGCAAGCCGGCCTTCTCTGCCGGCCCACCCGGAATCACTTTAGCCACCAAAGCACCATGCGGTCTGTCCATCGCGAAAGATTCCGCCAGCTGACGAGTGACATCCTGAATCTGAACCCCAAGCCAGCCTCTGGAGACTTTACCCTTGCTCTTGATTTGGTCGACCACATTCATAGCGACATCAATCGGAATCGCAAATGACAAGCCCATATAACCACCCGAGCGGCTATAAATCTGTGAGTTGATACCCACCACCTTACCTTGCATATTAATCAGCGGACCACCTGAGTTACCGGGGTTGATAGCCACATCAGTCTGGATGAACGGCACATAATTGCCATCCGGCAAGCTACGTCCCTTGGCACTGACAATGCCGGCAGTTACCGATTGATCGAATCCGAACGGAGTGCCGATGGCCAGCACCCATTCACCTACCTGCAATTCATCAGGCGAACCAATTTCAAATACCGGCAAATCTTTGCCATCCACTTTCAATAAAGCAACATCAGTGCTTTCATCGGAACCAATCAATTTGGCCACCAGTTCGCGGCGGTCTTTCAGCTTGACAATAATTTCAGAGGCGTTATTGACTACATGATGATTGGTCAACAAATAACCATCTTTGGAAATGATGAAACCCGATCCCAGCGAGTTAGCTTCATGAGGCACGGGAGCGCCGCGACCACCCTGAAAACGCTTGAAAAACTCTTCCATTTCCGGCGGCAGATCCTGGGGAAGTTGATCATTACCCGCTTGAGCATCAGTCACTTTTTGTACAGTACTAATGTTGACTACCGCTTCACCGGTGTGTTTGACCAACTCGGTAAAATCGGGCAGTTGTGCAAAAACCGGCTGGGTGATGACAAGTGCCCACAAGGTTCCATAAATGAGTTTTCTAAGCATGAAATCTCCTCTCATACAAAAATAGTGCGTTAATTTTGACCGGCGGAATTAAACCGCATTCAATCAATCAATACAAAAAAAATTACCATTGCAGTAAAACACGATATTATTTTTGCCCTTCTGATAAACAATCACAGATCAAGACATTGAGCAGCCACACCGTTTCACAATCGCCGCAACCTTATTTCGATGTTCTGATCGCCGGTAGTGGCGGCGCCGGATTGAGTCTGGCGCTGCATCTGGCGGATTCTTACCAGGTTGCCGTGCTAGCCAAATTCGAGCTGACCGAATGCAGCACCTTTTATGCTCAAGGTGGCATTTCGGCAGTATTTGATGATCAACACGATTCGATTGAATCGCATATCGAAGACACGCTGATTGCCGGTGCCGGTCTTTGCGATCAGGAGATTGTCAGACTGACGGTTTCCAAAGGCCGGCAAAGTATTGAATGGCTGCGGACCCAGGGTGTCAGTTTTACCGAAGAAAAAGGTGAAAACGGCAAAAAGCAGCTGCATCTCAACCGCGAAGGTGGCCATTCCCATCGCCGTATCGTCCATAGTGATGATGCCACCGGTAAAGCCGTTTCTTTGTCGCTGATCGACAGAGCCAAAGCCCATCCCAATATCACCCTGCTGGCTTATCACAATGTGGTTGAGTTGATTACCGCCGAAAAACTGGGCGAGACCGAGCAACGTATCAAGGGTGCTTATGTGTTCGATTGCAAAACCGGTAAAACCCGGGCCATTGGCGCCAAAATCGTGGTACTGGCTACCGGAGGCGCCAATAAGGTTTATCTGTATTCAACCAATCCGCATATTTCCTCCGGTGACGGAATTGCCCTCGCCTGGCGCGCTGGCTGTCGGGTTAGCAATATGGAGTTCATGCAATTTCATCCTACCTGTCTGTATCATCCTTCGGCGCGGTCGTTTTTAATCAGTGAAGCGGTGCGCGGAGAAGGTGGCCGGCTGATATTACCCAACGGCGAGCGCTTCATGCGTCGCTATGATGCGCGGATGGAACTGGCGCCGCGCGACATCGTTGCACGGGCCATCGACAGCGAAATCAAAAAGCATGGCATTGATTGTGTTTATCTGGATATCAGCCACCAATCGCGCGAGTTTATCCAGAAGCATTTCCCAACTATTTATCTGCAATGTCTGGAGCTGGATATCGATATTAGCCAGCAACCGATTCCAGTAGTACCAGCCGCCCACTACACCTGTGGCGGTGTCGTCACCGACAGCCATGCCCGAACCGACATCCCTGGCCTGTATGCAGTCGGGGAAGTTGCTTGTACCGGTTTGCACGGTGCCAACCGCATGGCCAGCAACTCTTTGCTGGAATGTCTGGTTTTTGCCGAACAGGCCAATCAGGATATCCGGCGCTGCATTGATGATATTCCTTTGCCCGGCCGGTTACCGGAATGGGATGAGTCACAGGTCAGCGATTCGGATGAAGAGGTGGTGATTTCGCATAACTGGGATGAGTTGCGCCGTTTCATGTGGGACTATGTCGGCATCGTCCGTACCAACAAACGCTTGGAACGCGCCATGAACCGGCTGGAACTGTTAAAAGTCGAAATCGCCGAATATTACGGTCGTTTCCGCATCAGCAGTGATCTGTTGGAATTACGCAATCTGGTGATCGTTGCCGAGCTGATCATTCGTTGCGCCCAGCAGCGTAAAGAAAGCCGCGGCCTGCATTACACCAAAGATTATCCCGAAACCGACCATCACAATCCGCCTCAAAATACGATTCTCATCCCGGAAAAAAAGTTCAAATCGTAGTACATGGCGATCAATGACGCATTACAGACCCTGAGGACTGTTTTTGGGTATGACCAGTTCCGTGGTCAGCAGCAAGCCGTTATCGAACAGGTGCTCAACGGTGGCGATGCTCTAGTCCTGATGCCGACCGGTGCCGGCAAATCCTTGTGCTATCAGATCCCATCATTGGTTATGCGCGGCGTCGGCATTGTGGTTTCGCCGCTGATTGCGCTAATGCAGGATCAGGTCAATGCCTTGCATCAACTGGGCGTCAGAGCGGCTTTTCTGAATTCGACCCTGTCACTCGAACAAACCCGGATCATCGAAGCGCAGCTGCTGAATCAGCAGCTCGATCTGCTGTACATCGCCCCCGAACGGCTCAACAATCCCCGCACCCTGGCTTTGTTTGATCGCTGCCCGATAGCCTTGTTTGCTATCGATGAGGCGCACTGCGTTTCACAATGGGGGCATGACTTTCGCGCCGATTATTTGCAACTGGGCATTCTGCAGCAGCGTTTTCCCTCAGTACCGCAGATTGCGCTGACCGCCACCGCCGATGAACGCACCCGTCAGGAAATCATCGAGCGGCTGGGGCTGCAGCAGGCGAAGATCTTCATTACCGGCTTTGACCGGCCCAATATCCGCTACCGGATCGTCGAAAAAAATCAGGCCAAACAGCAGCTGTTGCGCTTTATCCGCAGCGAACACCCGGGTGATACCGGGATTGTTTACTGCTTGTCGCGCAAAAGAGTCGAAGAGCTTGCCGACTGGCTGAGCGAACAAGGCCACCGCGCACTGCCCTACCATGCTGGCCTGAGCCATGAACAAAGACAGCATAATCAGCATCGCTTTCTGGTCGAAGATGGTCTGATCATTGTCGCCACGATTGCTTTCGGCATGGGTATCGACAAACCCAATGTAAGGTTTGTGGCGCATCTGGATTTACCCAAAAGTGTCGAAGCGTATTATCAGGAAACCGGCAGAGCCGGTCGTGACGGCCAAGCGGCCAACGCCTGGATGGCCTACGGTTTACAGGATGTGATTACGTTGCGGCAGATGCTGGCGGGATCAAATGCCGATGAACAGCATAAACGGGTCGAATATCACAAACTGGATGCCATGCTGGCTTTGTGCGAATCGGTCAGCTGCCGCCGACAGACTTTGCTGGCATATTTCGGAGAAACCCTGTCCCAGCCCTGCGGTAATTGTGATACCTGTCTGGAGCCGGTCGAAACCTGGGACGGCAGCATTGCTGCCCAGCAGGCCTTATCCTGTATTTATCGTACCGGCCAGCGCTTTGGGGTCAACTACCTAATCGACGTGTTGCTGGGCAAGGCCGACTCGCGAATCACCCAATTTGGTCATGACCAGATCAGCACTTTTGGCTTGGGTAAACATCTGTCAGAAGCGCAATGGCGCTCGGTATTCAGACAGCTGGTGGCCAAAGGCTTGGTGACGATTGAGATAGAAAATCATGGGGGTCTGCGTCTGCATGACAGTTGCCGGCCGATTCTGCGTGGCGAGCAACCACTGATCCTGCGTAAGGAAAAGCCGGTCGATAAGGCCAAACGCCAGAAAAACACTGCCACCCAGCCGATAGCCGCCGCTGATGCTGCCTTGTGGAATGCTTTACGACAAAAACGCAGACAGCTGGCAGACGCACAGGATTTACCGCCCTATATCATTTTTAATGACGTGACCTTGATGGAAATGCTGGAAAAACGCCCTGCCAGCTATCAGCAATTTTCATTATTGACCGGCGTAGGCGAACGCAAACTCGAGTTATATGCAGATGAGTTTTTAAGTGTGCTGGCCGAGTTTGATGGCAGCGAGCGTCAGCCCGAGCAATCGGGGCATGACAGTCTTAGCGAAACTCTGAATTTATTTCAGCTCGGTTATACCGCCCAGCAAATCGCCGCCCAGCGGCAGCTGACTATCGATACCATCTACAATCATTTGGCCAAAGCCATTGAAGCCCATCTGGCCGAGCTGAGCGAAGTGATTGATCTGGGTGCCAGCGAAATCAATGCCATCGAGACTGTGTTGCTGAATCAGAATCCTGTCCTCGGAATCAGCTTGAAGCCGGTATACGAGCATTTCGATGGCCATTACAACTATGGGGTATTGCGCTGCATCAAGGCTGATCTGAACCGCAAGATCAACTCAGATACCTGAACTCGTTAGCATCGTCAGCACTTTCACTGAACTGATATTGGGTTTTTAAACAATGTTCCAGCCACTTTTGTAAAAAATAATTCAGCCGCCATTTGTATTGGCCGATTTCCACTACTTTTCCCGGATTCCGATATACCCGGCTGACAGCCGGACGATCAGCATCGCACAACACTTCTGCCAGTTGGGCATCCAGATAAACCCGAATCGTCACCGCTGGCAACATCAATTCATGCAGGGTACTGAATCTATGACTGAGCTGAATGGTCATGGTGTAGGGATTACGCTCCAGTACCACTAAATGCAAAGCGGGTTTATGGGAACTGATACCGATTGCGGTCTGTTTAAAATCAGTGAGCGCAGGAATCAGTTGTAACAATTTCTGATAATTCGACTCACAAATCTGCTCCAGACACCACGAGGTGTTGATCGGCTCAAGCCAAGACATGCTTAATTTTCGCGGTAACAGGCGTTGGCGCTGGCGGTTTCCCATAACACGACCTGATCGACATCGAAGCCATGCTGCTTGACATATTGATAAATCATTTTGCTCAGCACTTCGGCGGTAGGATGTTCATCCAGTGCCAGAAATCGCTCCTGATTGGCTTCGAGAGCGGGAATGATAGGGTCATCTTTGTGAACCAGAAAGTTGTGATCGAGCACATCATCGATAAACGCCGCAACGCAATCTTTGACGTCGGCAAAATCGCACACCATAGCCTGCTGGTTTAATTGCTCACTTTTGATACTGATACTGGCTTTAACACTATGTCCGTGCAAATTACGGCACTTGCCCTGAAGGTGCATCAGCCTATGGCCATAGCAAAAATAGATTTCCTTGGTAATGATATACATAGTCGAATAAAGCCTGCAGGTGGGGTAGTTCTAGCCTTTGATGGTTTTGATCGCGGCGTTGATCTGAAAAAGCCGGCTAGCATAAGGCACTGATTTAATCACTTCAATAAAAGCCGTCATTTTGGTAACGCCCCCGGTTTTCGACCAAAGCTTGATTTCCAGCGCCAGACCCTCTTCAATTGGCTCGGCGCTAAGAAACTTTATTTCGCTGCCATTCAGCGCCAGACATTTGCCCTGGTGAATGTCAGCGCAATCGGCACGGCGATAGGTCATGTCATGTTCCCGTGACCAGTCGGTCACGGTAGTGATCGGGATAGTTCGCATCGAGCCTTAGGCCACGGTGGCCGCTTTATGCTGGTAACTGTCGATCTGATCAAAGTTCAGATAACGATAGGTATCGGCACTATTGGCATCAATTAAACCGGCATATTGCTGATACTCGGCAGCAGACGGGATTTTGCCCAGTAATGAGCAGACGGCTGCCAGTTCGGCCGAGGCCAGATAGACATTGGCACCATTGCCCAGACGGTTGGGGAAGTTACGAGTTGACGTGGAAACCACGGTCGAACCTTCCGCCACCCGCGCCTGATTGCCCATGCACAATGAACAGCCTGGCATTTCGGTTCTGGCACCGACTTTACCAAAGGTGCCGTAATAGCCCTCTTCTATCAGCTGGCTCTGATCCATTTTAGTCGGCGGGGCCACCCACAAACGGGTCGGCAACTGACTGGCTTGTTCCAGCAATTTACCAGCGGCGCGGAAATGGCCGATATTAGTCATACAGGAACCGATAAATACTTCGTCGATCTTGACACCAGCGACATCGGACAGCGTTTTGACATCATCGGGATCATTTGGGCACGCCAGCAGCGGTTCCTGGATTTGGTCCAGATTGATTTCAATCACTGCAGCGTACTCGGCATCGGCATCCGCCTCCAGCAATACCGGTTTTGCCAGCCAGTCCTGCATCGCGGCAATTCGACGTTGCAAGGTTCGGGCATCGCCATAGCCTTCGGCAATCATCCAGCGCAGTAAAGTAATGTTGGAGTTCAGATACTCGCGGATGGGTGCTTCATTAAGTTTGATGGTACAGCCAGCCGCCGAACGTTCGGCAGAGGCATCTGACAATTCGAACGCTTGCTCCACTTTCAGGTCTGGCAAGCCTTCGATTTCCAGAATCCGGCCGGAAAAAATATTCTTTTTGCCTTGTTTGTCAACCGTCAGCAAACCCCGTTGAAGCGCCGCATACGGAATCGCATTGACCAGATCGCGCAAAGTAATGCCCGGTTGCAACTGGCCGCTGAAACGGACCAAAACCGATTCCGGCATATCGAGCGGCATGACACCGGTGGCGGCAGCAAAAGCCACCAGACCGGAACCGGCCGGAAAGGAAATACCGATGGGAAAACGGGTGTGCGAATCACCGCCGGTACCCACAGTATCCGGCAGCAACATCCGGTTCAGCCACGAGTGAATCACACCATCGCCGGGACGCAGCGAGACCCCGCCGCGGGTCATGATGAAATCCGGCAAACTGTGCTGCATGGCAACGTCAACCGGCTTAGGATAGGCGGCAGTATGGCAAAAGGATTGCATCACCAGATCGGCTGAAAAACCCAGACAGGCGAGATCTTTCAACTCATCTCGGGTCATCGGGCCGGTAGTGTCCTGCGAACCCACCGTCGTCATTTTCGGCTCGCAATAACTGCCGGGACGGACGCCTTCGACACCACAAGCCTTACCGACCATTTTTTGCGCCAGGGTAAACCCTTTATCGCTGGCAGTCGTTTCGGCCAGACGTTTGAAAACAGTTGAAGCCGGTAAATTCAAGACTTGACGGGCGCGCTCGGTCAGACCACGACCGATGATCAGCGCAATCCGGCCGCCTGCCCGCACTTCGTCCAGCAAAACTTCGGTTTTCAGACTGAAACGACAGATTTCTTCGTCGCTGTCATGGCGTTTCACCACGCCTTGATACGGATAAATATCGATCACATCACCCATCTGCAATTGGGTGACATCACATTCAATCGGCAAGGCACCGGAATCTTCCATGGTATTGAAGAAAATTGGGGCAATCTTGCCGCCGATACAAATGCCACCGGTACGTTTATTGGGAATGTAATCGATGTCATCACCGATGAACCACAATACCGAGTTGGTAGCCGATTTACGTGATGAGCCGGTGCCGACCACATCACCGACATAAGCAACCGGAAAACCT
>CAIUWU010000143.1 GCA_903902945.1 uncultured Pseudomonadota bacterium | reverse complement strand
TTCATTGGTTATGGCGCCATGGCGATGGAGTCTTTTGTGGCCATCATGGCATTAATAGCGGCGACTGTTTTAGAGCCGGGCGTTTATTTTGCCATTAACAGTCCTGCTGGTATTGTCGGTGCCAATGCGGCTGATGCAGTGGCCAAAATCAATAGCTGGGGTTTTGCGCTCAGTGTCGAACAAATGCAGCAACTGGCTAATACCATGGGCGAATCAACGCTGTTTGCCCGTACCGGTGGAGCACCATCGCTGGCAGTGGGCATGGCCAGTCTGTTTGCCAAAGTGTTTGGTGAACATTTATTGTCGGCCTGGTATCACTTTGCGATTATGTTCGAGGCTCTGTTTATCTTAACCACGCTGGATGCCGGCACCCGGGTAGCGCGTTTTATGCTGCAGGACATGCTGGGCAATTTCAGCAACGGCGCGCTAAAAGACAGCGCACTGTTGACCAGTGCCGGCGTGGTGGCGACATGGGGCTATTTTCTCTACATGGGTACCATCGATCCCTTGGGCGGTATTAACAGTCTGTGGCCATTGTTTGGTATTGCCAATCAGATGCTGGCTGCGATTGCGCTGTGTGTCGGCACAACCATTCTGGTCAAAACCGGTAAGCTGAAATATTGCTGGGTTACGGCGCTGCCTTTGAGCTGGTTAATCATCGTAACCAGCAGTGCGGCCTGGGAAAAATTATTTGCCGATGATTTGCGGGTTGGTTTCCTGGCGCATGCCGCCGATCTTAGTCAGAAACTGAATGCCGGGAGCTTGTCGGCGGATATGGCCCACAAGGCGCCCAGCCTGATTTTTAATGATTACCTGAATGCCGGCCTGACCAGTTTGTTTATGCTGATTACCTGGGTGCTGGTTGCCGATACGCTTAGAGTCATCCTGTTAATTGTCACTGGCAGGGAATACCCTGAGTCTTCAGAAAGTCCCGCCATTCCCAATCAATTGGTGGAAAGCTGGGTCAGGGATTAGTGAGTGCTTGCAGGTCGGATTTGCTCTGCGAGTAACTGGGTAATTTCATACTCGCAACCGCCACAACCCGAGCAGGCGCCGGTAATTCGGGACAGGCGATCAAGGTTGTCGCTGCCCTGCTTGATCAAATCGATTAATTGTTGACGTGTGGTGCCACTGCAATAACAAATGACATCGTCGTCATTCGTGTTGATTTCATTCATGAAGTTTCAAATCCAATTAAACAGAAAATCTGGTTTCATTGCTGAAACCAGAGTGTCTTTGTAGTTGAATCAATTTAGTGGTGATGGCAACCGGCGCCGTGGATGTGGCCGTGGGCAATTTCGTCAGCAGTTGCCGGGCGAACCTCAACCACTTCAACATCAAAATTCAAATGTTCGCCAGCCAATGGGTGATTGCCGTCGATAGTGACATCATCGCCATCGATAGCGGTGATGGTAATTACACCGGAGCCGTAGCTAACATCGGCGTGAAATTGCATGCCGACTTCCACATCCATGCCTTCAAACATTTTTTTGGAAACTACCTGCACCATGTTTTCATCCAGCAAGCCATAAGCCTGCTCAGGTGGAATGGTGACATTCAGTTTGTCGCCAGCTTGTTTGCCGACCAAGGCCGCTTCCAGACCGGGAATAATGTTGCCGGCACCATGCAAATACAGTAACGGTTCGCCACCGATCGAGCTGTCCAGCTCCTCGCCGCTGTTATTGGTTAAGGTATAATGAAAAGAAACGGCAGTATTGTTGGTGATTTGCATAGATGCTTTGATCCGGTAAATTTTAAAAGTCGCCATTATAACCATTTCAGAGAACAAACATGTCGCGCTGGAGACCGCCGCGTCCTAAATCGTCGCCTTATATCACTGCAGAGGGCTATCGCCGCCTGGAGTCAGAACTGAAACAACTTTGGGAAAGACGACAGCAGGTTACCCAGGCATTAGCCGCCGCAGCCGCCGAAGGTGACCGTTCGGAAAATGCCGAATATATCTATCGGAAAAAAGAATTAAGAGAAATCGACCGGCGTATCCATTATTTGCAAAAACGCTTGCCCAGTCTGACGGTAGTCTCCGAAAAACCTGGCAATCAAAAGCAGGTGTTTTTTGGTGCCTGGGTGACACTGGAAACCGAAAACGGTGATGAAGTGACTTATCGCATTGTCGGTGCTGATGAAATTGACAGTTCCGGTGGACTGATCAGTCTCGATTCACCGCTGGCGCAACTGCTATTAAAAAAACATCTGGATGATGAAATCGTGTTTCGGCATGCTGATCAAGTCAGCCGTTATTACATTGTCGATATTCAATACTGAGTGCATTTTATGATTACTATTATTCAGCGCGTCACTCAAGCCAAAGTCAGCGTAGCCGGTGTGGAACTCGGTTGTATCGATCAGGGCATCATGGCTTTGGTGGCGGTCGAACCTGATGATACTCAGCAGCAAGCCGATCGTTTACTGGAGCGCATCATCAATTACCGTATCTTTGCTGATCAGGATGGCAAAATGAATCTCAGCCTCAAGGATATAAACGGTGGCTTGCTGATCGTGCCGCAATTCACGCTGGCCGCCAATACCGACAAAGGTAATCGCCCCAGTTTTACCCGTTCGGCTTCTCCCGAATGGGGACGGACCCTGTTTGACTATTTCAAACAACAGGCGATCAGTCATTTTCCGGGTAGTCAGTTTGGTCAATTTGGTGCTGATATGCAGGTTGCGCTGATCAATGATGGGCCGGTTACCTTTACCTTGCGCTGTCAAGCAAAAGCTTTGCCCTGATCCTAGCCAGTCAGCAATTAACTGGTAATATCTTTCGATATCAAATGCTTATCTTATTTAATGAAATGAACCTTACTGAGTAATTAATTAAACTGTGTTATCTAACATAGTTTTGTTTGACACAATGAGCTTGCCCCATAGAATAGCGCCATCCCAATCCTAACTTTGAGGTGATTTATGAAATATAGAAACTTGTTCTCTGCAATAACATTATCAGTATTAATGGCAGGCCTGGCCGGTTGTGAAGCAACCAGCCCTGCTAACGAAGCCGCTGCTGAACCGGCTGCGGTTGCCCCGGTTGCTCAGCCAGTCGCAGTTCCTGCGGCGCCAGTTGCCACACCGGTTGTAAATCCTGAACATTGCGACAAACACAAAGCGCATGATTGCAAAACCCATTGCGCGGAATTCAAAGGCAAGAAAAACAAAGCCTGCGTCAAACATTGCGCGGATCCTAAAGCTGCCGCTAACCATGATTGCGCCAAACACTGCGCCGATCACGATGCGGGTTGTGCCCAACACTGTACCGATGAAGCCAAACATGACTGTGCCGCACATTGTCATGACAAAGCTAAACACGAATGCGGTACCGAGCACTGCAAACATCATCACCATGACCATTCGGCCCCTGCCCATGACTGTGGCGCTGAGCACTGTCAAAAACACGGTGGTGCAATGGCTGACTGCTGTGGTGCAGCCCACAAATAAGCAGTTATAACGCTATAAAAAAAGGCCTGAGTAAAAAACTCAGGCCTTTTTTATTGGACTGGGCTTTAAGCGATTTTATTCCCCGCCACCACCCTTTCTGACCATCATGCCGCGTGACGGGTTATACCCCAGAATCGCCAGACTCATGAACAGAACAAAGGCAATTGCAGTAGTAAGGAACCCAAACTGATTGAACTGTTGGTACAGCGCAAAACGGATCAGTTCCACCGCTTGTGAAAAAGGATTGTATTGCGCCAGCCAGTATAGCCATTCGCTGGATTCTTTGATTTTCCACAATGGATACAAAGCGGTCGACATAAAGAACACCGGAAAAATCACAAAATTCATGACGCCGGCAAAATTTTCCAGCTGTCTGATCAGTGACGATAACAACAACCCCAATGCCCCCAGCATCAGGCCTGACAATAACAAGGCCGGCAAAATCCAGACATAACCCATCAGCGGCGCCCGAATATCGTATAGCCAGGCAATACCTAAAAAGGCATAAGCCTGCAATATCGACACGGCTGTACCGGCGATCAGCTTGCTGATCAGTAAAAACCAACGTGGTAACGGACAGACCATCAGCATTCGCATACTGCCCATTTCCCGGTCATAGACCATCGACAATGAACTTTGCATACCATTGAACAGCTGAATCATGCCAATCAGTCCGGGCGTGATATAGACTTCGTAGAGAATATAAGTTTCGTAAGGCGGGCTGATCGCAATTCCTAATGCAGCCCGGAATCCGGCTGCAAACACAAACAACCAGACCAAAGGTCTCACCAGTGCCGAAACGAAGCGCTCCCGCTGATGCAGAAAGCGTAGTAACTCGCGACCGACAATGCCCCGCATCGCCAATCCGTAATGCAGCAGATTCATCGGCCAACTCCTTGGGTGTAGTGTTTAAACAAATGCTCGACATTGTCACAACCACTGTTTGCCAATAATGCCGGTAGTTGTCCTTGGGCCTGGATTTTGCCGCGATGCAATAAAATGACACTGTCATCGGCAGCAATTTCATCAATCAGATGCGTCGCCCATAACACAGCCAGTTGTTGGTGTCTGACCAAATCATGGACATGGCTGACGATAGCTTCGCGGCTGGGCATATCCAGTCCTACCGTTGGTTCATCGAGTAACAACAGACTGGGTTTATGCAGTAAGGCACGGGCAATTTCCACCCGTCTTTTATGACCACCGTTCAACTGCCGTACTTTCTCGTGTCGGCGCTCGAACATATTCAGGCGTTCCAGTTCATCCTGAATGCGGATATCGGCTGCTTTGCTGCCGATGCCGTGCAAGGCGGCATGGTAGCGCAGATTCTGGGTAACGCTGAGATCGGGATCCAGGGTGGTTTGCTGAAACACCACGCCCAGCTTGGCCAGTGCCTGCCGGCTGTGCTGTTTAAGATTAAAGCCGCACAAGGCTATCTGCCCTTCCCGGCTGTCATAGAGACGGGTAATCAGCGAGAACAGCGTACTTTTACCGGCACCATTGGGTCCCAGCAATATGGCGCATTCGCCGCTGGCTACGCTGAACGAAACATTATCCAGCGCTTGTTTGCTACCGTAAGCGAAACTTAATTTATCAACGGTCAGGGCGATCATGGCTTGACTGCAACTCCCCAGGGATAGCGGCCGACAGCGACCGATTTACTGACTTTATGCTCGGCCAGCTCGATGATCGACACATCATTGCTGATACCGTTACTGGTATAGAGCCGCTGTTGATCCGGTGAAAATGCCAGATTCCAGACCCGCTGT
>CAIUWU010000142.1 GCA_903902945.1 uncultured Pseudomonadota bacterium | reverse complement strand
TGCCGTTTCTGCCGTTGCTGCCGAAACAGATCCTACTGACCAATCTGCTGACGGATTTCCCTGAAATGACCATTGCTTCTGATCATCTCGATGCCGAAATGATCGCCAGGCCGCGGCGTTGGAATATTCAGTTTATTCGTCGATTTATGATGGTATTCGGGCTGATCAGTTCCTTGTTTGATTATCTGACCTTCGGGGTTTTGCTGTATCTGCAGGTGCCGGTCGAGGAGTTCAGAGCCGCCTGGTTCGTGGAGTCCGTGATTTCGGCGGCGATGATTGTGTTTGTGGTGCGCAGCCGGCAGCCGTTTTTCAAGAGTAAACCCAGCAGGCTGCTGTTAATGGCGACCTTGCTGGTGGTAATGGTGACTGCCTTGCTGCCTTATACACCGGTAGCGGGTTTGATTGGTTTTGTGGCCTTGCCACCGGCTTTGTTGGCGGTTATCGGGCTGATCATTGCTTTATATATGCTGACTGCCGAGCTGGCCAAAAAATGGTTTTATCGCTGGGTGGCCGATTAACGGTCATCAGGCCAGCAGTGCCGCAATAATGCCGGTCATGAAAATGCCGTCAAAAGTACCCGCGCCGCCGATGGAAGCCAGCGGTGTTCCCATTTCACGCACCTGTTTCAGATTGAGAATGTCCGCGCCGATCAGCACGCCCAGCACACCGCTGATGTAGGCTAGATGCGCGGCATGTTCCGGTTCCAGCAGCAGGGCGATCACGGTGGCCAACAAAGGCGCGATCATAAACGGCATGCCGATACCGACTCCGGCTACCGGGCGGCTGAGTTTGTAACTCAAGGCCGTCACCGCCGTCAGGCCGATCAGAATATTGCCTAAATGCACCAGGTGCAGCGACAGAAAATACAACGACAAACCGACCGGAATCACGCAGCCGCCGATATTCATTGCGACCACTACATAGCCTTCATGACTGGGATAGATGGTTTCCCAGACCGGCTTCTGAAACGGCTTGTAAAGCCAGTGGCCGGTGATGGTGGTTTTGAGGCGGCATAAAGGGATGTTAATGCCACTGCCTAGCAAGGTTCCCAGTAAGATGGCCAGCGTGGCTTGGGGCGTCAGACCGAGTTTGCTGAAGGCAATTTCAAATACCTGAACTTGCACCATCACCATTAATAACAAAGCGAGAATAAGAAAAATCGGCATGCTATCTCCTGATTGGGGTAAATGAGAGCGTTAATTGCTGCTGGCAGCGCTAAATTGCATTCAGACCGGATTGCCAGGCGACGGGCTGGTTTTTCGGCTACACTTGTGCGCCTTCAGTCCTGATGATCTTTTACACAATAATCGATTTTGGGTACTGTAAGCGCAAAATACGATAAAAATCTCTCACTTTGACAGTCGGCAAGCATTTGAATCTCAGCAATCCGCAATCGCCCTATTGGCTCGCATTACTGCGAATTCCCGGTCTGGGCAATCAGACCATTCAGACCTTATTAGCGCATTTTGAGCCGGAGCAGATTTTTTCTGCGTCTGCCGCCAGTCTGAGAGCACTGGGTCTGAGTGAAAAAATCATTGCCGGATTACAGCAACCCGACTGGGTTGCAGTGGAGCAGGATTTGGCCTGGCTGGCAGCAGACAATAATTATCTGTTGACGATTGAGGATCAGGACTATCCGCCGCAATTACGAGAAATCAGTCAGGCACCGGTTTTGTTATTCGTCAAAGGTGATCACCGGTTGTTATCCGAGCCGCAGATTGCCATCGTCGGCAGTCGCAATCCGTCACGGATTGGCGAAAAAACCGCAGTTGAATTCGCGGAGGCGCTGGCGTCTGCCGGGTTGGCTATCACCAGCGGGTTGGCTTTGGGTATCGATGCAGCCAGTCATCGCGGCGCCTTACAGGTGGGTGGCAAGACCATTGCTGTTGCCGGTACCGGGCTGGATCGGGTTTATCCGGCCAGTCATAAACAACTGGCGACACAAATCGCCGCCGAAGGAGCGCTGGTGTCGGAATTTCCGCCCGGAACTTCGGCAAAAGCCGATCATTTTCCGCGTCGTAACCGCATTATCAGTGGCTTGTGTATGGGATTGCTGGTAGTAGAGGCCGCCCAACAGAGCGGTTCATTAATAACAGCCCGGATGGCGCTGGATCAGAACCGCGAGGTGTTTGCGATTCCGGGTTCTATACATAATCCTCTGGCGCGTGGATGCAATGCCCTGATCCGTCAGGGGGCAAAACTGGTGGAAACCGTCGAAGATGTGTTTGAAGAATTAGGTCAATATAATCAAAAGCCTATCCTGGGTTCTCCAGAAATATCTCAGACAGCGCTTGACCTGGAGCATGAAAATCTATTGAAATTAATCGCGTACAGCCCGACCACCGTGGATACTTTGGTACAGGAAAGTGGTTTGTCGGTAGAAATGGTTTCTTCAATACTGTTGGTTTTGGAGCTTCAGGGCTACATTGCTTCAGCGGCAGGTGGCAGCTATTACAGAATTTAACAAAGGCTCTAAATGAAAGAAGATATTTTTGATGTACTGATTTATCTGTTTGAAAACTATTTCGATGACGACAATGACAGTTTTCCTGACAGTGCAATGTTGACCAATGAGTTGCTGGAGGCCGGTTTTCAGCAACCTGAAGTCAACAAGGCGTTTGACTGGCTGGAGTCTCTGGCTGAAACCGAAATCACGCTACCTGCGGTTGCTTCCAGCTTTCGCATTTTCAGCTCGCAAGAAGTTGATGTGCTGGATCTGGAATGTCGCAACTTTCTGATGTTTCTCGAACACACTGGCATTTTGTCGCCAGCCAATCGCGAAATTGCCATTGACCGGGCTATCGCGCTCAAAGATGAAGATATTACCCTCGACAGGCTTAAATGGATTGTGTTTATGGTGTTGCTGAGTCAGCCCGGCGAAAGTGCAGCTTTTTCCAGAATGGAAGACATTGTTTACGATTTGATTCCCACTTCTTTGCATTGATTTTATTACCCCTAGCATGAGCAAAAGTTTAGTCATCGTAGAGTCACCTGCAAAATGTAAAACCATCGAAAAGTACCTGGGTAAAGATTTCAAGGTGCTGGCTTCTTATGGTCACGTTCGTGATTTGATTCCCAAAGAAGGTGCTGTCGATACCGCGCATGATTTTGCGATGAAATATCAGGTGATCGACCGTAACCTGCGCCATTTGCAGGAAATTGCCAAAGCAGTCAAAACTGCGGATACCTTATATCTCGCTACTGACCCGGATCGCGAAGGTGAAGCCATTTCCTGGCATGTATTTGAACATCTCAAGGAAAAAAGATTACTCAAAGATAAAGACGTCAAGCGGGTGGTGTTTCATGAGATCACTAAAAAAGCCGTGACTGATGCGATTGCTCATCCCACCGAGCTGTCTTTGAATCTGATTAATGCCCAGCAGGCGCGCCGGGCGCTGGATTATCTGGTGGGTTTTAATCTGTCACCGTTATTGTGGAAAAAAATTCGTCGCGGCCTGTCGGCAGGGCGGGTGCAAAGTCCGGCATTAAGAATGATTGTCGAGCGCGAGCTGGAAATCGAAGCTTTCCAGACCCGTGAATACTGGAGTCATATTGCCGAAGCCAGCGCTCAGGGACAGCCGTTCAAAGCCAAACTGACCCATTTTGCCGGCGAGAAACTCAATCAGTTCAGCATCACCGATGCAGCCCATGCGGCGCAGGTCAAGCAGACTTTGCTGGAACAGGGTGATGGTCAGCTGATCGTCGCCAAAGTTGAAAAGAAACAGCGGAGCCGTAATCCGGCCCCGCCATTTATTACCTCGACATTACAACAGGAAGCAGCGCGTAAGTTAGGTTTTACAACCAGGCGCACCATGATGGTTGCACAGCAGTTATATGAGGGTATCGATCTGGGCGGTGAAACCGCTGGTTTGATTAGCTATATGCGTACTGATTCGGTGAATCTGGCTCAGGAAGCCCTGGATGAAATCCGCGGGTTGATAGCCGAAAAATACGGCGCAGATAATGTGCCCAAAGAGCCGCGCCAGTTTAAAACCAAATCCAAAAACGCTCAGGAAGCCCATGAGGCGATCCGGCCAACTTCGGCGCGGCGTTTGCCGGAGCAGGTCAAGCAATATCTGACTATCGAGCAGTTCCGGTTATATGACCTGATCTGGAAGCGCACTATTGCCTGTCAGATGATTCATGCCACTCTGAATCAGGTGGCGGTCGATCTGAATTGTGGTAGCGATAAAAATGTTTTCAGAGCAACCGGTTCCACGGTTACCAATCCGGGATTTATGGCGGTGTATCTGGAGGGTGTCGATGACAGCAAGGAAGCCAGTGATGATCAGGACAGCCTGTTGCCGCCTATGGAAGAAGGCCGGCCAGTGATGTTGCAGGATGTGGTTGCCAATCAGCATTTTACCGAGCCGCCGCCGCGTTACAGCGAGGCTAGTCTGGTTAAGGCGCTGGAAGAACATGGGATAGGCCGACCTTCGACCTATGCGACGATTATTTCCACGCTGCAAAATCGTGAGTATGTGACGCTGGATAACAAGCGCTTTCACCCTACCGATGTGGGGCGAATTGTGAATAAGTTTTTGACTGAGCATTTCACCAAGTATGTCGATTACGGTTTTACCGCTAATCTCGAAGATGAGTTGGATGCGGTGTCGCGTGGTGAAAAAGACTGGGTGCCGCTGATGAATGATTTCTGGCAGCCGTTCAATCACTTGATTACCGAGAAGGAAACCAGCGTTCAGCGCAAAGATGTGACCCAGGAAACGCTCAATGAGCAGTGTCCTGAGTGTCAGAGTCCTTTGTCGATTCGGCTGGGGCGTAATGGTCGCTTTATTGGCTGTACCAATTACCCGACGTGTTCCTACACACGGAATTTGGGGGAGGATAATGCCGAAGCTGCCGAGCCCGAGGTGGTGGAAGGGCGGGTGTGTCCCAAGTGTGAGTCGCCGTTGGTGATTAAAACCGGTCGTTATGGCAAGTTTTTAGGTTGTAGCGGCTATCCGACCTGCAAACATATCGAGCCGCTTGAAAAACCGGCGGATACTGGTGTCAGCTGTCCGCAATGCCAGAAAGGCGACATTCTGAAACGCAAGGCGCGCAGCGGGAAGATTTTTTACTCCTGTTCCGAATATCCCAAATGCAGCTATGCCTTGTGGGATGCACCTATCAAGGAAAGCTGTCCACACTGTCATTGGCCGATCCTGACGTTGAAAACCACCAAACGCCGAGGTGTCGAGAAAGTCTGTCCGCAAAAGGAATGTAATTACGCAACGCCTTTTGAGGGGGATCCTGAAGCGGCCGGCTAGAAAGGTAATTCCACTGGCTGATTGATCTGAAGCTCGTGTTCGGTAATAAAGCCGGCACTGACTTCCAGCATAAAACTGGCCGGGACTGCCGAGCTGTAGGTTGGGCAGTTGCTTTGCCGGCAGGGCGGCAGGTTTTCCAGCATCGAAACAATGTGCCCGTTATGGTTCAGAAACAAGACATCCAGCGGAATCAGGGTGTTTTTCATCCAGACGCCACGCATGGCTTCATCGTTGAAAACGAACAGCATGCCGTGTCCCGGCGCCAGTGACTGGCGGTACATCAGGCCGGTCTGTCGCTGTTCTGCGGTGGCGGCAATCTCGACATCAATCGACAGCGCTTGGGCTTTAAACATCAGATTTCCTTGTAATAACGGCTGCTGATCCGCGTTAGTCAGGTTGCTGTTACCGAGGCAGGCCAAACAGGTCAGGAAAAGGGCTAAATCGCGCATCGGCTGTGGTTATGAGTTGTCTTTAGTGAAGCGCATGATTATAATGCGCCGTTCTATTTTTCTGCGAGCGTGGCGAAATTGGTAGACGCGCTGGATTTAGGTTCCAGTGGCAACCCCGTGGGAGTTCGAGTCTCCCCGCTCGCACCATTCTTATTCCTAACGATGCTGTGTTGATTCTCCGAATTGATGATTTGGCTGCACCTTTCCGTAGCGTATCCCTGTTTTTTTAATTTTTTGAGGTAATGTAATGCAAGTTTCTGTCGAAAAGACATCCGAATTAAGCCGAAAAATGACTGTCAGCATCCCTGAGACGGTCGTTCAGGAAAAGATGGAAGTTCACTTTAAGAAGCTGGCTCGCGAAGTCAAAGTCGATGGGTTTCGTCCTGGTAAAGTACCAGCGAGCATGGTCAAAAAATTATATGGTGATCGCGTAAAAGGTGATGTGACCGGTGACTTGATTCAGTCGACTTACTTTGAAGCGTTACAGCAACAATCTTTGAATCCTGCCGGTTACCCTAGCATTCAGCCGCTCGAAACCAGCGAAGGCTTTGAATATGTGGCCGAATTTGAGGTTTATCCTGAAATTTCTCTGGAAGGCGTGTCTGCCTTGACCATCACTCGCCCAGCGGCTGAAGTGACTGAAGCTGATGTCGATGCCATGATCGATAAATTAAGACAGCAGAAAAAAACCTGGAAGTCACTGAAACGCAAGTCAAAAACCGGTGATCGCGTTACCATTCATTTTTCCGGTACTTCCGAAGGTGAAAACTTTACCGATGGCAAAGTTGAAAACTATGCGGTGGAAATTGGTGCTAACCAGATGATTCCGGGTTTTGAGAAAGAACTGAAAGGTCTGAATCCAGGCGACAGCAAAACCTTTACGGTAAGCTTCCCTGAAAAATACACCAATGAAAAACTGGCTGGCAAACCGGCTGAGTTTGATATTGAAGTGGTTTCGGTTGAGGAGCCTGTGTTACCAGAGCTGGATGCAGAGTTCATCAAAGCCTATGGCGTTGAAGACGGTGATGCAGTGACTTTCCGTAACGATGTTAAAGCCAATATGGAAAGAGAGCTGGCTCAGGGCTTAAAAAATAAACTCAAAAACAATGTGATGGACGCTTTGTATGAAACGCTGACCATTACTGTGCCGAATACCCTGATCGATCAGGAAATCCAGGCTTTGATGCAGCCTTATGCAGAACGCGCCAAAAAAATGCGCTTAAAACTGGAAGATCTGCAATTGCCAAGAGATATGTTTGAAACACAGGCCAAACGCCGTGTAACACTGGGCTTGCTGCTGGGTGAGATCATTAACCAAAATGAAATCAAGACCGACGACAGCAAAGTGCGCACAGTCATTGAAGACATGGCGAAAAGCTATGAGAAGCCTGAAGATGT
>CAIUWU010000141.1 GCA_903902945.1 uncultured Pseudomonadota bacterium | reverse complement strand
TCTGGAAAAACAGCAGGATGAGCGGCATTTGTCAGCCGAGCAGGTTTATAAAATTTTACTCGCCGAGGGCGAAGAAATCGGTCTGGCGACGGTCTATCGGGTATTAACCCAGTTTGAAGCGGCCGGTTTGGTCAATCGTCACCATTTCGAGGGCGGCAACTCCATTTTTGAACTCAACAGCGGCCATCATCATGACCATGTGGTATGCATGAAATGCGGGAAGGTCGATGAATTTACCGATGAAACCATTGAAAAACGCCAGCTGGAAATCGCTCAGCAGCTCGGCTATACCCTTACCGATCATAGTCTTTATCTTTACGGCTATTGCGCCAGTTGCAACGGTCTCTAACGCGCATGTTTAAACCACTGATTCTCTATATAGGCTTGCGCTATACCCGCGCCAAGCGTCGTACCCAGTTTATTTCCTTTATTACCCTGACCTCGGTGCTGGGGATTGCATTGGGCGTCACCGCGCTGATTACCGTGCTGTCGGTAATGAACGGTTTTGAAGCCGAATTGCGCGAGCGGATTCTCGGCATGACTTCCCACACTACGATCAGCGGCCCATACGGGCAACTCGATGACTGGCAGGGGCTGGCGGAACGAACCCGCAATTTTCAGCATGTAGAAGGTGCGGCGCCTTTCATTCATGGTCAGGTGATGATCAATGCCGACCGGCAGGTCAGCGGCACAGTATTGCACGGCATTTTGCCGTCGCTGGAGCCGAAAGTATCCGAAGTCGCCGAGAAAATGAAAATCGGTTCGCTGGATGCTTTGGTGCCGGGCGAATTCAACATCGTCTTGGGGATCGAGCTAGCTAATCACCTTGGTGTCAGCGTCGGTGACAAAGTCACCATTATCACTCCGCAGGTCAATTCAACCCCGGCCGGGATTTTGCCGCGGCTGAAACGCTTTACTGTAGTGGGTATGTTTCAGGTCGGCATGTACGAATACGATCGCAATATGGCGCTGATTCATATCGATGATGCCGCCAAGCTGTTTCGCATCGAGCCAGCAGTATCCGGGTTGCGTTTAAAACTGGATGATTTGTTCAATGCGCCGCGTATCACCCAGGAAATGGCCAATATTCTTGGTGATGATTTTCGGGTTAGCGACTGGACCAAGGCACACAGTAATTTCTTCCGCGCGGTGCAGACCGAAAAGCGGGTGATGTTCATCATTCTGATGCTGATCGTCGCGGTGGCGGCGTTTAACATTGTTTCAACGCTGGTCATGGTGGTAACCGATAAACGCGGTGATATCGCCATTCTGAAAACTCAGGGCCTGTCCAATCTGTCGGTGATGGGGATTTTTATTGTGCTGGGCGGCATTATCGGCCTGGTCGGCACTGTGATCGGTACCATTGGCGGCATTGCATTGGCACTGAATGTGGAAACCATCGTGCCGGCGATTGAAAAAACTTTTGGGGTGCAGTTCATGGCGGCGGATGTCTATTACATCAGTCAGGTGCCGTCCAAACTAATGTGGGCCGATGTCTACTGGATTGCGGCGATGGCGCTGATCTTATCCTTACTGGCCACTTTATATCCTGCATGGCAGGCATCACGGATCAATCCTGCCGAGGTATTGCGTTATGAGTAATCGGGTGATTTTGGAATCGCAACAGCTCACCAAACGCTATGAGCAGGGGGCTCTGAATGTCGAAGTCTTAAAAGGTGTCGACCTGCAAATCGTTGCCGGTGAGCGGGTGGCTATCATGGGGGCCTCCGGCTCTGGTAAGAGTACCCTGATGCATTTGCTCGGTGGTCTGGAAAAGCCGACTTCGGGCAAAGTGATCCTGGATGGTAACGATCTGAATGCGATCAGCGCCGCCAAACTGAGTCAGTTACGCAATAGCGGTCTGGGTTTTATCTATCAGTTCCATCACCTGCTGGGCGAATTCACCGTGCTGGAAAACGTCGCCATGCCGCTGCTAATTGGCGGCCATGAGATTAAAACTGCTCAGCAGCGGGCAGTTGCCTTGCTAAAACGGGTGGGTCTCGGGCATCGTATCGAGCATAAACCCGGCGAATTGTCCGGTGGTGAACGGCAGCGGGCGGCAGTGGCCAGAGCTTTGATTAATAATCCCAAATGTGTGCTGGCCGATGAACCTACCGGTAATCTGGATAGCAAAACCGCCGAGCAGATTTATCAGCTGATGCTGGAACTGAACCGGGAATTGCAAGTCAGTTTTCTGCTGGTGACTCACGATCCGGATCTGGCGGCGCGGATGGACCGAGTGTTGCACATGGAAGACGGCTTGATCGTCAGTCGCTGAAGCGATCAGTTCTGATGTCGGGATGTGGTTGTCAGTCAGCGCATTCCGGCAGTTTCATAACACGGTCTGAAACGGTTCCACGGTTACCATTTCACCGGCTTCCACGCCCTGGTTGTCAGGCTCCAGCACGATAAAACAATTGGCATTGCTGGCGCTGTTGAGCTGATGAGAATCCTGTCCGCCGGCCAGAATCACGCTTAGCTCACCGTTGCGGTCTTGTCGGAGAAGGCCGCGCTGATATTCCTGACGTCCGGCCCCTTTACGCAGACGGCTGTCGCAGCGCACTTTGAATGCCAGCGTGTGACAGGGTCGGGCGCCGGCCAGTTGCGCCAGCGCCGGTCTGACAAATTTTTCAAAGCTGACCAGCACCGCTACCGGATTGCCGGGCAGACCAAAAAACAGGCAATCGCCAATTCGGCCGAAAGCGAGCGGCTTGCCGGGCTTGACCGCAATTTTCCAGAACTCGACTACACCGCAGTTTGCCAGACACTGGCGGATAAAGTCGGCATCACCGACCGAAGCGCCGCCGGTGGAAATCAGGACATCATGTGCCGCTGCGGCACTGAGCAGCGTCTGTTCCAGTAGAGCCGGATCGTCTTTGATAATCCCCAGATCGCTTGGCTGGTATTGCGGGTTTTGCAGCAGTGCCCGGAGTTGATGGCGGTTGCTGTCATAAATCTGTCCGGGCAGCAAAGGCTGGCCGAGACTGACCAGTTCATCTCCGCTGGAAAAAAAGCCAATTTTCAGCCGGCGTTTCACCGCGACTTGGCTGATGCCGGCCGAAGCCAGCAGCCCTATATCAACGGCAGTCAGAACCTTGCCGGCAGTCAGTAGTAATTGATCTTGCTGGACATCGCTGCCTGCGGCACGAATATTTTTATAGGGTGCAGTGTCAGCCGGAAACACAATGCTGTCGCCGTCACGGCGGATTTGTTCCTGGGCAATCACGCTGTCGACACCCTCAGGTACTACGGCGCCGGTGAAAATGCGGACACATTGTCCGGCTTGCAATTTTTTTGCAAAAGGTTTGCCGGCCCAGGAAATGCCCACTTGCTGTAAGCTAAAAATTTCATCTTTAACCCTATCGGCAGCGGCAAAGCCGTAACCATCCATAGCGGCATTCGCCTGGGGGGGAATCGCAATCGGTGAGGCAAGCGCTGTGGCCAGCACTCTGCCCAGCACCTGATCGAGTGGCAACAATTCAGTGTCCTGAATGGTATTGATCACCGCAGCAATTGCTTGCTGTGCTTGCAGCACAGACAGCAGTGGCGCGCGGGCAGGATAGCAAATATCAGTCATGGTCAAGTTCGGGAAACAGTTGCAGGATAAAGTCGGCGATCAGGCGCGGCTGATTAAGGTCGAGACAAGGTAGTGACGCCGGGGGATCCAGCGGCTGATCGCTGGCAATTGCAATAATGCAGTGATCATCTGGATACAGTAAGGGTTTGTTGAGCAGCGGCCGGTGCAGTTCTATTTTGGGAAACGCCTCATCGCGAAAACCTTCCACCAGAATCAGATCCAGCGCTTCATCACTCAAGGCCTGAAGCTGATCGCTTAAAGTTACGGCTGATGCCGGATCACGTTCGCTGATAATCACCCGGCGATAGGGTGAAACCAGCAGCATCGGAGTGGCCCCCGCAGCTCGGAGTTGGTGACTATCTTTACCGGGCTGATCGATCTCAAAATCATGATGACTGTGCTTGATGACGGCAACCCGCAGACCGTGTTGCTTGAGTAGCGGCAGCAGTTGTGTCAGCAGGGTGGTTTTACCGGTACCGCTATAAGCGGCAAATCCTAGCAAGGGAACGGTGGCGTTAATCATCAATCCAGGCAGCGGTTGTAAGCGGAGCTGCATTTTAAGCTATTATGACCGGCCTTGTTAGGACTGCGCTGAGGAGATGAGGTGATACGCCTGTATATATTGTTGGCTTTGCTGGTGCTGATCTGGGCTTACTGGGTTGTACCCCGTTTGCAGCCTAGCCCTGGGCAATGGCTGCAACAGCGGCTCAAGAATATAAGCGTGGCGCTGATGATCGCGATCATCATTGGCCTGATTGTTACCGGTCGGCTGAGTGTGCTGATCGGCTTGCTGGGCCTGCTGGGGACTTTTCTGATGCGGGCGCTGCCGCTGCTGGTCAAATATGCTCCTTATTTACAGAAACTCTGGCTATGGCGACAGCAGCATAGCTATCAGTCAGGTGCTGCCGCCAAACCGGCAACCAATGCCATGAGCCGCGAACAGGCGCTGGAGATTCTGGGCTTGCAGGCCGGTGCCAGCGAAGCCGACATCATTCAGGCTCACCGGCAGCTGATAGCCAGAGTGCATCCGGATAAAGGTGGCTCCAATTATCTGGCCGCGCAGATTAATCTGGCCAAACAGACTTTACTGAGGCCTTAAGCCATGTCGTTGATGAAACTGCTGGTTGTGATCAGTTTACTGGCGATGACCGCTTGGTGCAGTCGTGAAGGTGGTTATATGCAAATGCCTAAATGGGGGCAGGATAGTACCCGGCTGCAATCGCGTAATCAGACCTCCAGCTATATCGTTGCCAAAGGTGACAGCCTGCTGGTGATCAGCGTACGCGTCGGCATTGATTATCAGACACTGGCGTCGTGGAATGGCCTACAGCCCCCGTATTTGCTCAAGGAAGGGCAGGTTTTACGCTTGAAGCCACCTAGTGATTCTGTTAGAGTCGGGCCCGCTGCGGAGGCGGCCAAGACGCGCCGTTCTGCCGATAGCAAACAATCCCTGGTTCCACTAAAGAGCTTGCAGCCCTTGAAACCGGACTGGCTATGGCCAGTCAAAGGCCGGATTGTCAGAGCGTTTGATAATGATCTCAATAAAGGCGTCGATATTGCAGTCAATGCAGGGCAGACCGTGGTCGCAGTGGCAGCAGGCAAGGTGGTTTACAGCGGCGACAGCATTCTCGGTTACGGTAATCTGCTGATTATCAAACACGATGAAACCTATCTGACCGCTTATGGCAATAACCGTCGGCTGCTGGTCAGGCAAGGCGATAGCGTCGCTAAAGGTCAGCCGATTGCTGAGGCCGAAGATCGTCATCCGTCCTCTGTCATCCATTTTGAAATCAGGAAAAACGGGGATCCGGTCAATCCGCAGGGGTATTTGCCGGAGCCATAACTGACTACTGCCAAGCTGCAGGGAGGTTCTGCATGACAGAAGAAGTGGATGAGTTTTCGTTACTGCCCGGCCATTCTGAAGCAACAAATCCCTCACCCGAGTCATTGATCGAAAGCACCGAAGACTGTGAAAGTATCGGTGGTTTGCTGGATAGCGAAGCCGATTACTGGGTCGATGACACTCATCGCGATGCCACCCGGATCTATCTGCAACAACTCCGGCATTCCCGGTTGCTAAGTGTCGAAGAAGAGCGAGTGATCGGCACCCGGGCGGCTCAGGGGGATTCGGGGGCGCGACATACCATGATAGAAAGCAATTTAAGGCTGGTAGTCAAAATTGCCAACCGCTACCGTTACCGCGGCTTGCCGATACTGGATCTGATTGAAGAAGGTAATCTGGGGCTGATTCGTGCAGTCGATAAATTCGATGCCAGTCGCGGTTTCCGCTTTTCTACTTATGCAACTTGCTGGATACGCCAGTTTATTGAAAATGCGCTGATCAATCAGGTGCGCACGGTGCGTCTGCCGGTGCATGTCGCCAAAGAAATGCAGGTCTATGTCAAAGCCAGGCGGACACTGAGTCAGACACTGGGCCATGATCCCAGCATCGAAGAGATTGCCGGTTTTGTCGAAAAATCGGAGCATACGGTTGCCAGATTCATAAAACTCGATCAGGCCATGTATTCGGTTGATGCGCCATTGACTCAAGACGGCGATAAATCGCTGCTGGATACTTTGCCAGACCAGGCTTCGCTTTTTCCGGCTGACTGGCTGCATGATCAGTTTATCGAGCAGCAACTGGATGACTGGCTGAGTATGCTGGCGGACCGGCAGCGGGAGGTGATCTATCGGCGCTACGGTCTGTGCGGTTTTGAAGTAGAGACCCTGGAACAGATCGCGCTGCAGATTGGTGTTACCCGCGAACGGGTCAGGCAGATTCAGTTAGGCGCCCTAAAGAAACTCAGGGAGTTACTGGAGCAGGCAGGCTATGGTGCTGACAGCCTGCTGGATTAACGCTGCAGTTTTATTCCCAAAGATTGAGGCCGCTGATTTTGCTGATTTTTGCCAGCCGCTGCTGATGGGCGGCTAACTCGTCATCATTACAGTGAATCACTTTTAACGGCGGCCGGTCGGCAGCGAGTCTGACAATCGCCTGCTGTTCAGTGTTAGCGGCATCGCCGTGATCATCCAGCAGCGAGGACTGACCGCCGGTCATCAGCAGATAGACATCGGCCAGAATCTCGGCATCGAGTAAAGCGCCGTGTAATTCACGGTGACTGTTGTCTATGCCATAGCGCTTGCAGAGTGCATCCAGGCTGTTACGGGCGCCGGGATGTTTTTTGCGGGCGAATGCCAGGGTGTCGAACACCTTGCAATGGCGGTCCAGTGCATGGTCGCCGTGTCCCAGCAAGCCTAATTCATGATTAATAAAGCCAACATCGAAAGGCGCGTTATGAATAATCAGTTCGGCATCGGCAATAAACGCCATGAAGTCTTCGACGACTTCGTTAAAGCGGGGTTTATCGCGCAAAAATTCATTACTGATACCGTGCACTTCAATTGCACCGGCATCGATTTCCCGGTCTGGATTCAGATAGACATGGAAGCGATTGTGGGTCAGCCGGCGGTTGAGCAATTCGACACAACCAATTTCAATGATCCGGTGACCCTCTTTGGGATTGATGCCGGTGGTTTCGGTATCAAGCACAATCTGGCGTTGCTGGCGGCTGTGGTGTTGCATGGACAATCCTGTTAAGAGCAAAAATGTTTCAGTAGTTCAGTCTGTACCTGAAATGCTGGATTTTCGCCCGGCGTCATCTGCCGATATTGACCATCGGGTTGCAGAATCCAGGCCTGCGAATTGTCTTTGTTATAGGCTTTCAGATCGCTCAGAATCCGCTCGGCGAGTCTCTTCTCGGTAACCGGGAAACAGACTTCCACCCGACGAAACATATTTCTGTCCATCAAGTCGGCGCTGGAGGCATAAACCAGCCAGTCGCCATCATTCATAAATGCATAGATACGGGTGTGTTCCAGAAAGCGGCCGACGATGGCACGGACTTCAATGTTTTCAGAAATACCCGGAATACCGGGGCGCAGACAGCAGATACCCCGCACGATCAGCTGAATTTTGACGCCGGCCTGCGAAGCGCGGTACAGGGCCTGAATCGCCTGTTCTTCGACAATCGCATTGACTTTGATAATGATCTGCGCAGCTTTGCCTTTTTTAGCCAGTTCGGCTTCCTTATCGATCATCCTGATCAGTCCCGGATGCAAGGTGAAAGGCGACTGCAGCAATTTATTGAGCTTGCTGACTTTGCCGAGGCTGGTCAGCTGCATGAACACCCGGCGCACATCTTCGCCCAGTTCTTTGTCGCAGCTGAACAAGCCGTAGTCGGTGTAGAGTTTGGCGGTTTTGGGGTGATAGTTGCCTGTGCTGAGATGGACATAATTACGC
>CAIUWU010000140.1 GCA_903902945.1 uncultured Pseudomonadota bacterium | reverse complement strand
TTTCGGAGCTGGATAAATATCACAAGCATTTGATTCATAAGGAAAGTGGCGTCCTAAAAGGGTATAATAATGGTTAGTTGAAGACCAAAAAACCCAAAAAGGACGCCCTGATGAATCGTGCCACAAACCGCATAGAACTGCCAGCATTAACCGCTGATCTTTTAAACGCCAGCGGAGTGTTAATTGATAACGTGTTTGCCAGCCTCTGGCGGGACATCGGCATGAACACGATTTTAAGCAGAGCCGGCTTTTCTAAACGTTCAGGCGCACCCATTGGCGAAGTGATTTTTAACTTAATGCTCTGGCTGTGGTTGAAGAAAGAATCCATCGGCATGTTTGCGCGGGACTGTCTGTTAGTGGGCATGGGAAAGGATGTGCTCTATGACACCATGAACCGGGAAGATCTGGATTGGCGTGGTTATCATCGACAGATCGCCGATAAGACGGTGCGCACCCTCAAGGCGTCCGGTAAAAAGGCCTATGTGGTGGATGATTCGGTGTTGCAACGATTCGGCAAGAAGATGCCGGGTATCTCGAGTCATTTCGATCACGCCTCAGGGCGGCACGTCATGGGGCAGCAAGTGCTGACACTGGGTTTAAGTTGCGAAGAGGGTTTTGTCCCTCTGGACAGTGAGTTGTTTATCAGCCAGACCAAAGCCATCGAATTGCATGCGGCTTTTGAAGATGGACGCAGTATCGTAGCCAGACGTTATCGGACGGCCCAACAAAGCACCAAGCCTGAGATGGTCAAATCCATGGTGAAGCGTGCATTGCAGGCGGGCATCATGGCGGATTATCTATTGGCTGACGCCTGGTTTGGCACTAAGGCGATGATCCGGTTAACCCAAGAAACGGCGTTGGTTCCGGTACTTCGCATGAAGAAAAATAAAATGAAATACCGGATGACCGAAGTGGTTCACGGCGAGACCGTGAGTCGGGAACTGGATATTCAGGCGCTTTACCAACACAGCGTACGCAAAAACTGGGAATCCATGCGTGGGCAAAAATACCAAGCCAAAACGCTGGATGTCGAACTTAACCTGGCTGAACCCAAAGAGCCTGCGCAATGGGTTAAGGTTCGTTTGGTATTCGTCCGCGGCAATACCGGCGAGACTCAAGCCACTGTCGGCAAGCATGATTGGGCGGTCTTTCTGACCACCGATATAGCTATGTCACCGGCGGAAATGTTGGAACTGTATTCGATGCGCTGGGCCATTGAAGTTTATTTCAAAGAAGCCAAGCAGCACCTCGGCTTCCTGAAGGAACAAAGCAACCACTATGCCGCCTATATTGCGTCTATCCATTTGACGGCTATCCGGTTTTGTCTGTTGGTGATGGCCAAGCAGACGCAAGGTTACGGCAATATTGCGCAGGCGCGACAGGCGCTATGCGGCAACAGCACGGACATCAGCTTTGCCGGCAAACTGTGGCACGTTTTTCGCGCCGTGATGACCGGGGCCTTGGATAGTCTGAAAGCCGTATTGGGTGACGCCGTTGTCATGGTGATGGATGCCATTGATGCACACATACAATGTTGGTTTTCGCAAGTCCTTCAACTTGACACCAAAACGCTAAGGCTTGAGGCTTTGGAAATCAATGATGAGTCTATGCTATGCCGGTAAAAACGAACTCCGAAACTTTAGTTA
>CAIUWU010000139.1 GCA_903902945.1 uncultured Pseudomonadota bacterium | reverse complement strand
ATTGATGACTAAATGAGTGGCCATATAATACATCATATTCCTCTAATAACTAATATTAATTCATATTAATTATTATTAATTCCATTCTATCGATTAAATCCCGGGCAGTTCAGCCACACCTACTTCTGCTGCAATCACCCCCAATAATTGCAGAGCACCTCCCTGTAAACTATGAAATACGGTTAATTGTGTCGGATTAATATTTGCTTTTTGAATGTTCTGGTATTTGAATTCTGCATTCAGCTCTTTGACAGAGCCAATGAAATCATCACTAAGACTGGCAATTTTTTGTAAACCATGAGTATTAGCTTTTTCCAGAGCAAGTTCTAAATCATGATTGATATTAACCAGATCTTCATTACAAAACCCTTTATGACTCAAATAACACATCAGAGCCAATTCTATTGCTGACCCAATCAGAAAAAACGATGTAGTAGATGACGGGATTAGTTCTTTTTCTTCGAGACGCCTTACCGAAGCTGCTACACCAACTTCAAATAAATCAAATGCATCACTGATCATTTTAACCGGGCTTAGTGCTTTAGTAGTTACCATTTCCCCTCCACAACCATTAGCGATGATGTTATGTATTTCCAAGACTAAACAAACTTGAGAGTCAATCCTTCTAAAGCGCATGCAGGTTTAGAAGAATGAGCAGTGGATTGAGCTAATTTTTATCAGCACCAGCCCAAAATCCGGTTTTAGTCTATTACGCAACACTTAATGACACAATCAGTCAAAAAATAGATTAATAATTTCTTGAAGGGAAATAATAGGATTTTAAGGGCTTGTTGAATGCGTTTGCATTGAAAATGAAGTCATTAAACAGCGGAGGCCAGATCCAAACAAAACAACCAGGCACGGCAAATTTAATAATGAACTGAAATCGTTCTGTAGAGGCAATTCAGAATCCGATGAAGAGTTCCGGCAATAAAAATGCCACGGCATGTCTTGATGGTTTGTGGCGAAAAGAAGAGAGCAATAAACAACACTTGACCCAAGCCTTTTGTTTAAGCCATCAAAACAAAAAAGCCACTAAAAAGTGGCTTTTTTAATATGGAGGCTGCGAGCGGAATCGAACCGCTGTATACGGCTTTGCAGGCCGCTGCATAACCACTTTGCTACGCAGCCAAACTAAATAAAAAAGCCGCGAATTCGCGGCTTTTAAATTGGAGCGGGAAACGAGGCTCGAACTCGCGACCCCAACCTTGGCAAGGTTGTGCTCTACCACTGAGCTATTCCCGCGTAACTGAATATCCGTTCATTATAGCTATAAAAAACGAGCTGTCAAGCTTTATTGCAAATTAATTGCTAAAGCCCAGCCTTTTTTACCTTCACACTCGCCCGCAGTCATTTCAACTTCAACAAACACGTCTTTTTTGCCGTACGCATCTTGAGATTGAACCACTTTTACAGGAGTGCCGTCCGGAATGTGTTTGCAACCTTCGCGATCATTTTCCTCGGTATCGTCATAAGCAGCCATTGAACCTGGCACCGATACCAGTCTGATAGTGGCATTAGGATCATAAGCATTGGCGCTTTTCAGAACGTAATTCTGACCAACAACCACGGGTTTTGATTTATGAACCGGCAAATTATCGTCCGATCCGCCACTTATCATGACAACCAACAATAAAACCACGCCGGCGATACCACCATAAAAGACTTTAGGGTTAGATTCTCTAAGCGCTAATACAGAAGCAACCATATTACCTACATTATTGTCTTCGGCAGTTTGATCAACTTGAGGTTCAACAGGAGCAGAAGCCTGTTGTGTTGCTGTTTCTTCAGCAACATGCTGTTCTGACACAGAAGCCTCGTTTTCGTTGCTGTTTTCATCAATGCTCATGCAATTTCTCCTCTTAGATAAGGTAATTATTATTATGTACAGGGCGTAAAGTTACCATGCTGCCAGAACATTTCAAGTTTTGATTTGCAGCAGTTAAACAAAAAATGAGCTTTGACAACACCCAATCACTGAGAAAACCGTTATTGCAAAACAAATTTAAAGCCAATTACCAAAAGCAAAATAGCCAGAACCGGCCTCAAATAGGCCTCAGGAATTTTGGCGCTAATATGACTGCCAATCCAGATTCCCGGCACCGAACCAACCAATAAACTGCCCAGCAGCTCCAGATCGAAGTTTCCCAGACTTAAATGCCCCAACCCCGCGACCGCAGTCAAGGGAATGGCATGCGCCAGATCGGTACCTACAATTTTCAGCGTGGACATTTTGGGGTACAGAAATAACAATGCCACCGTTCCCAGAGCACCCGCACCAACCGATGACAAGGTTACCAATACGCCCAAAACCACCCCGGTGAATACGGTAGCGATTTTTTCCCAGCGAGGCGAAAACCGGCCCGCATTATCCACATTACTGTCTTCGTCATTGATCTCCTGATTACTGACTTTGTTTCTCAGCAGAATAGAACGGATCAATAAAGCACAAGCCGTCAGCAGTAGCGCAATTCCTAAGGTAAAAGTGATGGCACCAGTCACCTCTTTACCCACCGCCATCAGATTTTTCAGTACATATAAAGTGACAGCCGCCGCCGGCAGACTGCCCAGAGCCATAAAAGCCACGATGCGCCAGTCGACCGACCGATGCTTACCATGATGCACAAACACCCCTGCCGTTTTGGTAATCGAGGCATACAGTAAATCGGTACCCACCGCGACCGCCGGCTTGAATCCAAACAAAAACACCAATAACGGCGTCATCAACGAACCGCCACCAACGCCGGTAACGCCCACCAACAAACCCACGGCAAAGCCCGAAAGCGAATACATCAAATTCATATCTAAATTCCAAATGTTTTTATCTGTTAAAAGCATAACAGCGAACTTATCGGATTTTTAATGACAAATTGGCATATCTGTATTCTCATTTAAGATAAGCAGACAAGCGGCAAGCTCTCGGCAGGCAAAAACTTTATTGGCTGAATCACTTTAAAGTTCTGGACAAGGGGTCCAATTTGCCTAACAATATTAATAAATGCTTATATTGATACAGATCACGATTCCATTATGATTTTCAGACAACTTTTTGACCCGGAAACCTCAACCTACAGCTATCTGATTGGCTGTGAAAGCAGCCGTCGCGCCTGCCTGATCGATTCGGTTGCCTCGGAAGTCGACCACTATATCGATCTGCTGCAAGCGCTGGATCTCAGACTGATCTATACCTTTGAAACCCATGTCCATGCCGACCACATCACTGGCGCCGGCATTCTGCGCCAGCGCCTGGGCAGCAAAGCCGTTGTGCATCGGGATGCCGGCGCCATGTGTGCCGACATACTGGTGACCGATGGCGTATTGCTACAGGTGGGTAAGCTTGAATTCGAAATCCGCCACACTCCGGGCCATACCAACGGCTGCGTCAGCTACGTCATGTCAGATCGGGTTTTTACCGGTGACGCTTTATTAATAGGTGGCAGCGGCCGCACCGACTTTCAACAAGGCGATGCCGGCCAGCTTTATGACAGCATCACCCAAAAGCTGTTTACCTTACCACCCGACACCTTGGTCTATCCCGGCCATGATTATCAGGGCAACACCGTTTCGACCATTAAGCAGGAAATAGCTAAAAACAGCCGTTTGGGCAATGGCATCAGCCGTGATCAATTCATTGCTATCATGCAAGATCTGAAACTCGCCTATCCCAAATTTATTGACCAAGCTTTGCCGGCCAATCAGTCTTGTGGCCTGCTGCCGCACAATTAGAGTCGTCGATGCTGCTGACCATCATCCTTTCACTAATCATCGGCTTGCTGCTGGGCCTGCTCGGCGGTGGCGGCTCGATTTTAACCGTCCCGATGCTGGTTTATGTCTTGGGCGTTGATCCTAAACTGGCCATCATGACCGCCTTTGTCGTCATCGGCAGTTCTAGCGTCATTGCGCTGATTCCGCATGCAATACGCTCGGCGGTATGCTGGAAAAGCGGTTTCTGGTTTGGCCTGTCAGGCATGTCCGGTGCTTTTTGCGGTGGCCGCTTGGGCAGTCATTTCTCAAACACCGATCTGATGATGCTATTTGGTGCAGTCAGTCTGTTCATTGGCCTGACCATGCTAAAAGCACCGCGCCAGAATACAAATCCAGAAGCCACAGAATTACCAGCCAGCCTCTGCCCACTCAAATTACCGATATTTAAACTGCTGACCACCGGCTTTAGCGTCGGAGCCATTACTGGCATGGTCGGTGTCGGGGGCGGCTTTGTGATCGTCCCGGCCCTATCTTTGCTGGTCGGACTACCGATACAAGGCGCGATTGGCACATCCTTATTAATCATCATCCTGAATGCCATCGCCGGTATTGCCGGTTACAGCCAGCAAATCAGCCTGGATATTCCGCTCGCCGTGCAGGTTGCCAGCGGAACAATAGTCGGCAGCGCTATCGGCGCCATTCTGTCGGCTTATGTCCAGCCCAAAATTCTGAAACGCAGTTTTGCGCTATTGGTCGTGGTGCTAGCCTGTTATGTGCTTTATCAATCTTTACACAACACCTTGTTGACCAGCGTTGACAACCTGCTGATTGCAGCAGGAGTGGCGCTATTATTGCTAGGATGGCAGTTAAGCAGCCGATTACGACACATCCTTAAAGCCTCCAGACCGGACTGAAACCATGCAGTATTCCCATATAAAACAACAGATTGACGATATCGGCAGCCTGCTGTTCGAAGCCTTTCACTATCTGGCATTGTTTGTGATTGGCGCCAGTATTGTCTGGTCTGCGCTATTTACCTACATCGATATGTTCAGTCAGCGTCATGCCAGCATCAGCGACATCTTACTGTTGTTTATCTACCTAGAACTAGGCGCCATGGTAGGCATTTACTTCAAGACCAATACCATGCCGGTCCGTTGTCTGATTTACATTGCCATCACCGCTTTATCACGTTTGTTGATTGCCGACATCCAGAGCCACCATCAGGCCGACAATGGCATATTATGGGTATCGATAGCAATCTTGTTGCTGGCCATTTCAACTCGGGTAATCCGCAAGCCGGCAGCCGAATAACCCTGAACAGGAGGCTTTATGAAACCACTCAACAACCCATCCAGACGCCGTTTTTTAAGTCAGGCCGGCATCGGATTATTGGCTTTTGCAGGCTTGCCCAGAGCATTACAGGCCATGGAAGGCATGAGCAGCATGAAAACCTTTCCGGCTCGCAAGGCTTCAGCCAATTTTGTCGCTGATGTCGAAATCGAACTGTATAGCCAGCCGGCCACGGTGGCGATTCTGCCCGGCCAATCAACCCGCGTTCTGCGTTATACCGCCAAGTTAATCAAAGGCCCAGCCAACAGCCTAACCGACATTCCCGGCTCTTATCTAGGTCCGATCATGCGCTTCCAGACTGGTCAGAAAATCCGCATCACGCTGATCAATCAACTCGATGAAGCCACCATCGCTCACTGGCATGGCCTGCACGTTCCGGCCGAGATGGATGGCTCACCGCATTACGCAATCAACAAAGGCGAACGTTTCGTTTATGAATTCGAAATGCTGAACCGGGCCAGCATGAACATTTACCATCCGCATCCGCACAATCAGACAGCGCGCCAGTTTTATATGGGGATGGCCGGCGCCATCATCGTCAATGATGCCGAGGAAACCAACCTTAACCTGCCTTCCGGGGAATACGAAATTCCGCTGGTGATTCAGGACAAACAATTCGATGCCGATAACCAGCTGCACTATCTGGGTCATATGCATGACAAAATGACCGGCTTTTATGGCGACCGGATTCTGGTCAATGGCCGCCCCGATTTCAAACTGAATGTCGCCAGCCGTGCTTATCGTTTCAGAGTCATGAACGGCTCAACGGCACGCATTTACAAACTGGCCTGGGACGACAATACCCCGCTCACCGTAATCGGTACCGATGGCGGTTTATTGGAAACGCCCGTACACAAACCCTATGTAATGTTGGCGCCCGCCGAACGTCTCGATCTATGGGTTGATTTCAGTGGTCGCAAACCGGGTAGTCAATTAGTACTTCGTAGCCGTCCGTTCACCGGTGCCCTGCCGCACATGGCAGAACGCATGATGGGCGGTGGAGGCCAAGGCCGTCATGGCATGGGCATGGGCCGTATGGGTGGTATGGGTATGCATCATGGCCATGACATGAATAATACCGTCAGCGCCGATGACACCCGCATGGGCGGCGACTATCCGATCCTGACAATCAATGTCACCCGCCAGGTTTCTGACAGCCCCAAACTGCCAGCAACCCTGAGCCGCTATCCACATTACTCGCTGCATGACGTCGCCAACCCCAAGCAGCCGGTGCCACTGGCAATTTCCGAAGGTCCGATGTCAATGCTGATCAATGGCCGCAGCTATGCCGACAACGATGTCCAGGCCTTCGAGCGGATTCCGCTCAATAGCATGCAATTATTGGAAATTTTCCATAGCCACAGCGGCGGTCACGGCATGATGGGCGGCGGCATGGGCATGATGATGTCCATGGCTCACCCGATTCATTTGCATGGCCAGTATTTCCAAATTCTGAGCCGCAGTAACGAAAACCCCAGTGACGACTACAACACAGTCAAAGATGGCTTCGTTGATAATGGCTTTAAAGACACGGTACTGGTCATGCCCGGCGAACGAATCAAAATCATCAAGCCATTCCAGGACTTTAAAGGTTTATTCATGTATCACTGCCATAATCTGGAACATGAAGATATGGGCATGATGCGCGAGTTTCTGGTCGAATAACGGAACTCGCATATGCCCAATTCATTACCGAAACCCAACCGCTTACGCTGGGAAATCAGTTTTGCGCTGCTATTCAAAATCGTACTGTTGACCGGCCTGTGGTTTCTGATCTTCCGCTGGCCGGAAAAGCCTGATCATCCTGCCGACATGGCAGCAAGACTGGCTTTACCGGCGGCCGGCTCACATCTCTCTTCCCCACAACCCCAGGAGTTTAACCATGTTCGGTGACGATATTGTCATGCTGTCGAGGATGCAATTTGGCCTCACAGCGCTCTACCACTTCCTGTTTGTGCCACTGACTTTGGGCATGACTTTTCTTCTCGGCATCATGGAATCGGTCTATGTCATGACTGGCCGTGAAGTCTATAAAGACATGACCAAATTCTGGGGCAAACTGTTTGCCATCAACTTTGCCATGGGGGTCACCACCGGTATCACCCTCGAATTCCAGTTTGGTACCAACTGGGCGTATTACTCGCACTATGTCGGCGACATCTTCGGCCCGCTGCTGGCCAGCGAAGGCTGGATGGCGTTTTTCCTTGAATCAACCTTTGTCGGCCTGTTCTTTTTTGGCTGGGACAAACTGAGCAAGGTCCAGCATTTAAGCGTGACCTGGTTACTCGCGATAGGTACCAATATCTCCGCTTTGTGGATTCTGATCGCCAACGGCTGGATGCAACATCCGGTGGGTTCCGAATTTAATTTTGAAACCCTGCGTATGGAAATGACCAGCTTTGCCGATGTGTTTTTCAACCCGGTCGCCCAGGTCAAATTCGTTCATACCGTTGCCGCAGGTTATGTCACTGGTTCAATGTTTGTATTGGGTATCAGCTCTTGGTATTTGCTCAACAAACGTGACATCGGCTTCGCCCGTCGTTCGTTCTCGATTGCCTCAGCCTTTGGCCTGGCATCGATTCTGTCAGTGATCGTCCTCGGTGATGAAAGCGGTTATACCTCCGGCGAAACCCAAAAAATCAAACTGGCGGCCATCGAAGCCGAGTGGGAAACCGAACCGGCACCGGCCAGCTTTACCGTGTTTGGCTTGCCAAATCAGGAAAACCAGCGCACCGATTATGCACTGAAGATCCCTTATGCCTTGGGCCTGATCGCCACCCGCTCAATTGATGAGCCGGTAATGGGTCTTAAAGACCTGCGCGAACAAAGCGTGGAAAAAATCAAAAGCGGCATGATCGCTTATGGCGAACTGCAAAAACTGCGCGGCGGTGACCGTTCCGAAGCGACCAAAGCCAGCTTCAACGCCCATAAAGACGATCTGGGTTATGGTTTACTGCTGAAAAAATACACGCCGCAAGTCATTGATGCCGATGCGGTGATGATTGATAAGGCTGCTACCGACACCATTCCCAAAGTCGCGCCTCTGTTCTGGACCTTCCGGGTCATGGTCGCCAGCGGTTTTACCATGCTGTTCATTTTCGCGATGGCGTTTTACTACTGCGCAACCCGGGTTGCCGATCAAAAACGCTGGCTGATGCGCATGGCCGTCTGGTGTATTCCCCTGCCCTGGATTGCCGCCGAAACCGGCTGGTTCGTTGCCGAAGTCGGTCGTCAACCCTGGACCATTGCCGGCGTTCTGCCAACCAACCTCAGTGTTTCCAGCATCAGCAGCGAACAACTGTGGTTCAGTATCGGCGGCTTCGCGCTGTTTTATACCGTACTGCTGATCATCGAAATGTATCTGATGCTCAAATATGTCCGTCTCGGCCCCAGCAGCCTACATACCGGCCGCTATTTCTTTGAAAAACCTGCCAGCGCTTAAGCCAACGAGGAATTCTTATGTTTGATTACGAAACCATGCGATTAATCTGGTGGCTGTTCATTGGAGTAGTAGCTATCGCCTTTGCGCTGACCGAAGGATTTGACTTCGGTGTCAGCACCTTATTACCGTTTGTCGGTAAAACCGATGTCGAACGCCGCATTATTATCAACAGTGTCGGTGCAGTTTGGGAAGGCAATCAGGTCTGGCTAATTCTGCTGGGCGGAGCGATTTTCGCTATCTGGCCCAGTGTTTATGCCACGCTATTTTCCGGCTTGTATCTGGCAATGATGCTGGTACTGTTCTCGCTGTTCTTCCGCCCGACCGGCTTTGACTACCGCAGCAAACTCAGCCACCCTACCTGGCGTAAAACCTGGGACTGGTGTCTGTTTCTGGGCGGTACACTGCCACCGGTTCTGCTGGGCGTACTAGCCGGCAACCTGATTCTGGGCTTGCCGTTCCATCTCGACCAGGATCTGCGTCCGTTTTATGACGGCAGCTTCTGGGGCTTGCTAAGCCCGTTTGCCCTGCTGTGCGGCGTGGTCACGCTGATCGGTACCAGTTTCCACGGTGCCTTATTCCTGAAATGTCGCACCGAAGGCGTGGTGCAACAACGCAGCACTCAAGCCGCTTCGCTACTGGGCTTGCTGTTGCTGGCAGGTCTGATCGGCGTACTCAGCTGGATATTTTTGGGGCTGGATCGTCCGGAAATCACCCAGATGCCTGGCGGTGATGCTCCCTCCAATCCTTTGAACAAAACCGTAGTCGCGGTGGGAGCTGGCTGGCTGGCACATTTTCT
>CAIUWU010000138.1 GCA_903902945.1 uncultured Pseudomonadota bacterium | reverse complement strand
GGAATTGCACCGGTCAGCTGATAAAAAATCTCCAGATCCTGACGACAAGAATGCAGCACTTTGGTGATATCGGGGTTATAGATGGCCGCCAGCAAAGGCTTCAAATCGTCAATCGCCAAGGGGTCGACACAAGCTACCCAGCCTGGCGCGGCTATCTGTAACAGACAGAATTTTGGATAGTAGGTTTTTTCGCGCAAGAACTCGGTATCCAGCGCAATCCAGGGTTCCTGACTAATTAACTGACAAAGTGCCGGCAATTGCTCGGCTTGATCAATGTATTGAATATTCATAGTTATTGAAGTAAACGGTGAAAGCCGGAAGGCAAATCGACTGTTGTTGGCAAGTTTTCAATCAGCTAAGTCCCGGATCGTTGGTACCGATACAAACCGGGGTGATTGGTGTGTGTCTGGCTTAACTGTCCCTGGACTTAAAACGCCGATTCGATTTGATGCGTTTTATAGCCAGTTTCCTGTCTGCCAGCGTGGTTTCAAACAGTATTTGAAAGATATCGGCAGGCATGCCGTCAGGCAGCTCTACCAGGGTATGGTTGTGACGAATATCGATCCGGCCAATGCGCTTTTTATCGACACCGGACTCTGCAATCAGTAGCGCCTGAATTTGCTCGCGACTGATTTGATGCTGGCTACCGACATCCAGTCGGTAACGCACCAGACGATTATGGTTGCGTCGGATCTTATTTTGAGAATCGGGCGCCGGCAACACCGTTTTATCCGGTTTCGGCAAGCGGGTCTCGGTCAGCAGCAACAAGGCGGCAGCACAGTCAATCGGCTCGATTTGCAACTGTGCCGCCCAGTTTGCCAGCATTTCCCGCTGCAAGGTCAGTGCTTCAGTTTCAACAAGCTGCCTTATCTGTTGCAGCAAGGCGTGATGGGCAACTGAGTCCGGATTCGATTCGGCATGCGGCTGCATTTAGAATTTGTCCTGATCGATTTCGACATAGGCTTCATCGCGCAACCTTCTCAGCCAGAGCTCGGTTTCCTCTTCGATTTTGCGCTTACGAATTTCATCGCGGACTTTATCTTTTTTGAATTGATCGCTGTTGTCCTGACTTTCCCGCCCCAGCACTTGAATCAAATGCCAGCCAAACTGAGTCTGCACCGGCTGGCTCAGCTCGTTGATGTTCAGTTTGTTCATGGCCTCTTCAAACGGTGGCACCAAGGCGCCAGGCGTTACCCAATCCAATGAACCGCCATTCACCGCCGAACCTTTATCGTCAGAATGGGCGCGGGCCAGTGCGGTAAAATCATCACCATCGACTATCCGTTCCCGCAAAGCCAACAAACGCTTACGCGCTTCTTCGTCATCGACCAGTTCATTGGTTTTCACCAAAATATGCCGGACTTTGGTTTTGGTAATCACATGATGGCCGCTGTCTTCTAATTCGAGCACTTTAATAATGTGATAACCACTCGGGCTGCGAATCGGATCAGATACCTCACCTTGCTTCATGCCGGTAACCACATCAGTAAACAGAGTCGGAATCTGGCCTATGCTACGCCAGCCCAAGTCACCGCCTTTTAAAGCATTGTCGTCATTAGAGACACTGACAGCCATTTGCTTGAAATCTTTTCCGGCTCGTAAATCAGCCACCACTTGTTGAGCCTTTTGATAGGCTTTTTGAATGGCAGTCGATTCAGCCGATTGCGAGACAGCAATCAGAATATGTCCCAAATGAAACTGCGAGTTAGTGGCCCCGGCTTTGCCCTGTGTTTCCAGGAAATGCGCCACTTCGGCATCGGTGACTTTGATCCGCGAGCCAATTTCGCGACCACGCAATTGATTGATGGCAATTTCGTTGCGCAGATTATCTTCAAACGCTTTATAGCTGATGCCCTGACGTTCGATTTCTTCGCGAAAGGCATCGACCGAAAGTCCGTTCCGCGAGGCAATTTCAGCCACCGAATTGCGCAGCATTTCGTCGCTGATCTGAATCCCGGATTTAGCCGCCAGCTGTTTTTGCAGTTTGTCGACTATCATCCGCTCTAATACCTGTTTACGAAGGATATAGTCAGGTGGCATGGCAACATTGCCGCCACGCAATTTGCCAACGATTGCATGCAGCTCCCGCTCCAGCTCGTCTTCGAGAATCACATCGTCTTCAACAACGGCAACAATCCGGTCCAGGACTTCGGCGTCAGCAACACTAGCGGCCAGGGCGCAGAACACCAGCAATGAAAATAGTAGGCTTTTAATCATATTCCCTAATTTACTCGTAATAGCCGGCTTTGCGATATCCGTTAAGATTTCTTTGCAAGAAACTATCGACATCGTCGCCGAAACTGGACAATCCTTTTAACTCCAACTGAACAAAGAATGCGGTTTCTGGTTTGAGAGTATTCGGCAAATTCGGATCATAGACCGTGGTGGCACTATAACCGTTGATAAAACGGCGAGCCAGGAATCGCAAACGCCAGCAGCAGTTTTCTTTTTCCAGCCCGACAAAACTTTCGGTGGTTTTATCGAAATTCAATGAATATTGCCAACGCCCCAGACCGTACCATTCACCCCATAAAGGCCAGCGGAACGACATATCGGTTTGTGAAATACCGTTAGGGGCAAAATAAGGATTTTTCTGACGATAACGGTAGCCGACATCAAACACTTCGTTGTTTTTCTCACGATATTTCAGACCGACTTCCCCCCGCGCCAGACTGTTGGTATCAGGATCCCACTGAGCGCCGGTTTTATAGGAAACCGTGCGGGTATACTGACCGCTGATTTCACCGATAAAGTTCGATGTCTTACTGGATTGGGGGTTTTGGATATTTTGAATCGCTGCCGAGTTATAACCGGGCGAATACTTATAATACTGATCATACAAATCAACATTCCGCCCCTGGAAATAGACAATCTGTCCCAGACTCAACCTGACCGGCTCCAAACCGGTTTTATTATCAATAAATCGGGACGTTGCCGATAGCGTCAGCTGATTGGCATCCTGAATTCGGTCATAACCGCTGAAACGGTTCTCTCTGAACAAGCTGTAAAAGTTGGTATCCAGTATCGACGTATCAAACAAAGGAATATTGCTTTGATCTTTTCTGGGTATGTATAAATAAAAGACTCGCGGTTCCAGGGTATGGGTATAGGACGAATCACCGAAGTTAAGATCCTTTTCAAAACCCATACCGCTATCCACCGAAAACACCGGCAAAGTGCGGGTTACATTATCAGGGCGTCCGGTCTGGATACTATTAAACTGGTATTGGGTGTAATTGCCGGTAATTTTCGGAATAAAAAAGCCGGCAGTCGATTCCAGAGGCAGACTGAGATAAGGGGCGATATTGACCCGCTGGCCGTTATCCAGTGTGGTATGGGAAAAATAGCTGTACTGATTATCGATGCCCAGGTTGACCGGCAAGGTTTCGAAGCCATGACTGAGATTCAGATTGACCCGCGGTAGTACCGAATAAGGCAACATGGCATCAGTCATGGCTTTATCCACCGATTGAAAGTGCTGGATACCGGCTGCAAAGCTGACATCAGGCCGGGCATAATTCAAAAACGCGGTCGAAGGCAGATAACTACTGGTCTGAACACCCAAGGCGTTGTTCAAGTCGTTGAAATAAGTATTATCCGAAACATAATTCAGATTCAGATCGGAAGATAAGTGTTGCGTAAACTGAGTTTTGTCTTTTATCGATGCCAGGTAACGTGCCGTGTTCTTGATATCATCATTCGGCATGTATTCTGCGGAAATCGTACCAGTAGAATGATCCGTTAAATAACGAAACTTATCGCGAATCATACCGCCCCGTTTCGCCAGGTAACGCGGAGTGATGGTCATATCGTAATTAGGTGCCATATTCCAATAGAACGGGATCGAGGTATCGAAACCATTCCTTTGCGTACTGGCCCAGTTAGGTGACAGAAAACCCGACAGGCGACGATTGTCGACCGGAAAGGAAATATAGGGCGTATATAAAGCTGGCACACCTTTAAATTCAAGCCAAGCATTTTTAGCCGAACCCTGCCCTGATTCTTTATTGATTTTCAGCCGCGAGGCATGAATCATCCAATCCTGATTACCCGGCGCACAGCTGGTAAACGTGGTTTCATGATAACGCGACAGAATTTTACTATCCCGGTACACCACCGCGGCATTACCCCGAATCGGCGCTTCGGCAGCAATGAACTGGGCATTTCTTAACCGGGCTTCATCTTTACCCAAGCTTATCGAGGCCGTATCGCTGGAAAAGGCCAGGTTCTGCTCGCTGTAAATGACATGGCCCTGGGCATCCATAGTCTCAGCTGCCGTATCATAGCTGGCCTGATCGGCCATCAAATGCTGATCGGCACGATTCAAATCGACATTGCCGGCAAAACTGATGACATCGCCTTCGAATAATTCCGACGAGTCGGCATTGACAATGGTTTCTGCTGTCTCACGCACATTGTCTGCCAATGGCTTGGGTTTGCGTCGTTTCTTGCTCCAAGTCTCACAGCCACGCCAAGGATCCTGATCAAACTCGCCACGCAAGGTTTGAAACAATCGTTCCTGAGAAGCACTGAATGTTGGTTTAAGCAAGCTTGCACTGACTTCAGTGGCAGCTACAACCCGGGCTTCGCCCTGAGGATCCGGGCCAACCAGATTACAATCCCAGCTTTTGGTTTCACCTCCGGTCTTGCAATTCCAACCGGGGGTATTGCTAGCACTGGCAACAGCAGAAGCTGAGCTGGCTGTTTCTCGCTCAACCGCTAGCTGTTTATCTTTAAGCGGTTTTTCGTTGATTTTGACATGCAACTTCTGACTGTCGGGAATGGTTTTTTCAGTGACTTTTGCAACCGCCGCAGCCGCAGGTTGAGGTTTGACTGGTTCTGCAACAACCGGGGCAAGCGTTCTGGCTTTAGGTATGTCAGACGACTGATCAGCCGACTGTGTAGCGGGTAGTTCAGCGATTTCAGGCTGTTTCACTGCATCGGCAGTTTTAGATTTCTCAGGAACGACCGGCTGCTGTTTGGGCGTTTCAGAGGCCGCCTGCCCCTGATTCAAGCAAGTCCATTCTCCGCCCTGACTTTGCACACAATTCCATGAGGCATTGTTAGCTGCACCAGCTGCACCAGAGAAAAAGGAAATTGCTAACCAAATTTTAGTAAACCGAAAATTCATGTATTAGGTAAAAATTGCTAAATCCACTTAGCCGGTTGGAAATCGAATAAAATGCAGGCCGTATTTTACCTTAGGTTGTCTTGCAAAAAATAAATAATGTCTTTAAACCCATCCGACCCACGCCTGCTAGCCATGCAAAACTGGCTAACAACGCAATTAAACATTAAAATTCAAAGCCTTAAACCTGCTTCCAGCGATGCCAGCTTCCGACGCTATTTTCGCTTAATTCATTCATCGGGACAGCACATCATCATGGATGCACCGCCTGCCCAAGAAAACACCGAACCTTTTATCCGCATTGCCGGCTTATTCTCGTCGGTCAAGCTACCGGTACCGCATATTTTTGCGGCCGATACCGAACAGGGGTTTCTGATGCTGGAAGATTTCGGTTCTCAATGCCTGCTCGACCAAATTCACACCGACAACGCCGATATACTCTATCAGGCGGCTTTGGATAATTTATTTACTCTACAAAGCCACATTCCCGTAAAAGAGTGTCGATTAAATCATTATGATCAGCCGCTGCTAGTGCGTGAACTGGCAATATTTAACGAGTGGTTTGCCGCAAAATTATTAAAGATTGCCATCCCCGCAACCCTCACCGATGAACTGAACACCATCCTGGTGCAATCGGCACTGCAACAACCACAAGTCTGTGTCCATCGCGATTATCACTCACGTAACTTGATGGTTCTGAACGACAACCAGCTGGGCATCATTGATTTCCAGGATGCCGTGGTCGGCCCGATTACTTACGATCTGGTTTCGCTGCTCAGGGACTGCTATCTAAGCTGGCCTCAGCACAGAGTTGATGACTGGGTCGAAGCTTATTTCCAACGCTTGTCGGCTGATAAGCTGGTTACGGCCGATCTGCAACAATTCAGACGCTGGTTTGACCTAATGGGATTGCAGCGTCACCTGAAGGCTGTTGGTATTTTTGCCAGACTGCATTTACGCGATAACAAATCCGCTTACTTGAAGGATATTCCCCGCACGCTGAGTTATATCGAAGCCATCAGCGCTCTCTATCCAGAGCTGGCAAACTTTAGCGAGTTTTTGCAACAACAACTGCTGCCACTTTATCGGGAAAGCCAATGAAAGCCATGATACTGGCCGCCGGCCGGGGCGAGCGCATGCAACCCTTGACACTGACCACCCCCAAACCTTTGCTGCCAGCAGCGGGCAAACCGCTGATCGAACACTGTATAGAAAATCTGGTCAGCGGCGGATTTACTGAAATCGTGATTAATCTGTCACATTTAGGCGAGCAAATCCGCCGCTATTGTGGTGATGGCAAACTATGGGGCGCCACCATCGAGTATTCCGACGAAGGCGAGATAGCGCTGGAAACCGCAGGCGGCATTGCTAAAGCCCTCCCCTTGCTGGGCAACCAGCCTTTTCTGGTGATCAACGCCGATATCGTTTGTGACTATCCGCTATCAAAGCTGAAAAATCAGACGATTGATCTGGCGCACTTGGTGATGATTGATAATCCGCCACATCACCCAGAAGGCGATTTTGGCCTAACCACAGACAATTTGTTGTCTCAGCATGAGAGCCCCAAACTGACCTTCAGCGGTATCGGCATTTATCACCCTGATTTATTTGCTGGCATTAAGCCCGAGCCACTCAAGCTACGGCCGATCTTGAATCAGGCTATAGCGGCCAATCGTATTAGCGGTGAAAAATATGCTGGCCTGTGGATGGACATCGGCACCCCCGAACGCCTGCAAGAAGTGGATTGGATTTTAGGAAATCGATGAGATTGGTTGGAAGCGGACCCGGCCAGAGCCCGCTTCGCTCCAGTAAATGCTTACGGGGCTTTAGCCTGACAATCGGCAGGCTTGATGGTATCAGCCAGATCAGTGGTACAAGCCCAAGCGCTGCTGGCCGGGGTATAGGTTAATATCAGGGTCTTGCCGGCCACTTTTGGATTGATTGCCAGATTATCGGCACTGGCCTTGAAAGTGGCCGTTACCTGACAAGTTTCGCCAACAACCGCCAGTTCGATTTTCTGCACATATTTACCGATGGATACGGCACCGGCGATGGTTCCATACGAGCCTTTGCAACCATTGGCAACCCCCGCCTCACCCACTGACAAAGCCACCGGCGCCTTAAATCCATCCAGTAACGACAGTCCTTCCGCAGCCTGCGCTTTACCAATGTAATCCTGATAGGCGGGAATCGCGATGGCAGCCAGTACGCCAATAATTGCCACCACAATCATTAATTCGATTAATGTAAAACCATGTTTGAATTTTTTTGAACTCATTGCCTTTCCTTAGTTTTAATTGATAGAACTGTTTAAGCTTAGCAGATTATCTCAAAAAGACAGGCAGACAAATCCTAACGCCACAAAATTCATGGTTTTTTCGACATTCTGCTTCGGCTAGAATGCCAACGTTGTCTTAAAACTTACTAAAAAAGGAGATTACACATGGCTGAATACAGAAAGTACAAATGCAAAACTTGCGGTCACATCTATGACGAACAACTCGGCGACCCAAGAAGCGGCATTGCGCCAGGCACCCGCTGGGAAGATGTACCTGAAGACTGGGGCTGCCCAAAATGCGGCGCCATTAAATGCATGTTTACCTTAGTACGCTAAGTTGGTCTAAACCAAAAAGGGCGCTGAATGCGCCCTTTTTTATGCTTGTCAGCAATTTGTCTTATGCCAGTCTGGCCTTAATAAAACTGACAATATCTGCCATTGCGACATCCTGACTTGCCGAATCCTGACGTCCCTGATATTCAACGGTACCGCTATCCAGGCCGCGATCACCTATCACAATACGATGCGGAATACCGATCAGTTCCATATCGGAGAACATGAAACCGGCTCTGACTTTTCGGTCATCCAGTAATACTTCGACACCGGCATTTAACAAATCCTGATAGATTTTTTCGACCGCTTCCTGCAAACGATCCGATTTATGCATATTCATCGGACAAATAGCAACCTGAAACGGCGCCAGATCCTTAGGCCAGATGATGCCACGCTCATCATGGCTCTGCTCGATGGCAGCAGCCACTACCCGCGAAATGCCCAACCTGGTCTCGCTC
>CAIUWU010000137.1 GCA_903902945.1 uncultured Pseudomonadota bacterium | reverse complement strand
CTGCCTAAAACCCGCCAGAACCTGCTGTTCTCCGCCACCTTTTCCGACGATATTCGCCGACTGGCGCAAACGCTGTTGCGCAATCCCTCTCGGATCGAAATCGCGGCCGAAAACGCCACAGCTGACAGCATCGAACAAATTGCCTATGCCGTTGAGAAACCGGCTAAGGCTGGGGTATTGGCGCATTTGATTAAAAGCAATGACTGGCGGCAAGTTCTGGTTTTTACGAGCACCAAACACAATGCTAATCGCTTGACAGACAAACTCAACGCCGCACAAATCAGCGCCAAAGCGATACACGGCAATAAAAGCCAAGGTGCGCGAACCAGCGCCTTGGCCGACTTCAAAACCGGCGACATTCGGGTGTTGGTCGCGACCGATGTGGCAGCTCGCGGCATCGACATTGCTAAATTACCGCATGTGGTCAACTTCGAGTTGCCGCGTTCTTCCGCTGACTACGTGCATCGCATCGGCCGCACCGGTCGAGCGGGTTTGAGCGGACTAGCAGTCTCGCTGATCTCCTCAGAAGAAAAACAAGCCTTGCGTCAGGTCGAAAAGCTAATCGGCAGTAAAATCAGCTTCGGATCAATTGTCGGTGTCGACACGGCCAACAGCGTTGCGGCAAAACCAACACGATAATAGTGTTAGGTATTTCGGCATAGAAGCTAACAAAGCCCTAGAAATTTCAGAACAATCACACGGTTAGCGGCTGCACTATGTCTAGCGGCTACACTAATGAACGGGCAAACTCACACACCCTAAGCGGCCTTTTGCCTATGCGGGTAGTCGGTGTCTGATGTATGACGTTTAGCAGTCATTCATCCTGTGGGGCAACGGCTTTCCCTAAGGTACGCACATAATTAGCACCGGCTAAACGCAATAAAATGAATCGATCCTCAACCGGATCAATCACTTCACCAATCCGTTCTAACAGCTCACGCTTTTCAGCCACAGTTAAAAAACACTCAAAAACCGACTTTTGCCCACCCGAAGAATAACCACGCAAAACATACATTACACACTTTGCTCCAAAACAGTATCATCCACATAGGCTATGGCTTCAATGCCCTGATCGTGGAACTGGGATCAGTAATCCCATGGTAACCCCATCTTAAGGCCACATTGTTAACCTAAAGCTCGGGATGCCAAAGCCCCAATCCACGAACTGGCGAAACTACAACCGACCCTTGCAGCAACGCGGCTCGCTTTTACTCTGGATAGATAAACAGATGAACTGGTTAGCAGTAGCCAGCGAAAAGCGGGGGCGATCAAAAAAATTTGCTGATGCCGCTATACAGTTTTGCCTGATGGTTAAAATCTATTTGGATTGGCTCTACGGCAAGTCACGGGCATCCTGGAAAGGTGATTGAAACTATCCTGTCTGGATTGGCCGACGCCGGATTACTCCATATGATGTCGTCGCCAGCAGCGATTGTCGAATGGCTTGGATTTACTGGTCGATAGCACAAGCGTGAAAATGCTGGGCGAAGGGGAATGAAAAACCAAGCAGCACCGTGCGGAGTATCGTCGACAATGGCGCAAAGTTCATTTGGGTATCGACGCCGAAACCCTGGAAATTCGAGCGATTGAAATCACGTCGAACCGTATCGGTGATGCCCAGGTATTACCGGATTTGCCATCGAAATTCGGCAGTAACGAACGGATCGATTCCTTCAGCGGTGACGGCGTTTATGACACCAAGTGCGACCACTCGGCGATTGCCGAACGGAATGCACAAGCCATTATTCCTGTGCCCAAAAACAGCAAGCCCTGGAAAAACAATACACCAGGTACCCAAGCCCGAAACCAAACACTGCGCGTCATGCAACGGTTAGGCAGAGCTATCAGGAAAAAATGGAGCGGTTATCATCGCCGTAGCCTGATGGAAAAAAAAATGCGCGGCTTCAAATTGTTGGGCGAACGGATTGATGCAAGACTTTTCAACAGTCAGGTCGCCGAATTACAGATTCGAGCGGCATTGTTGAATCGGTTTACCCCGTTGGGTAGGCCGCTCACGGTGGCTATACCCTAAATCCGCCCTGTGGATTGGGGTAAGGGTAAATTTGCTTGCGATTCGATTTATACAAAGGCACTGCAACATTAAAACTTATGGCGAATTTGCTGTAACTAACCAATTAGGTTAATATTTGAGACATGGAAAAACAAACACCCCATTGCAAGCTGTCGGTTATCAAAGCGCTTATTACCGACGACAAGGTTAGGACGACTAAAAGTGCACGAGAAGGTGCTGCGGCCTTGGGATTTGGTTTTGATGACATGCTGGCGGTAATTCAGGGCTTAACCTCGGCGGATTTTTACAAGAGCATGACCACCCACGCCGACCATCGAGTCTGGCAGGATGTTTACCGGCCCAAAACCTCGGTCGGCGATGTTTACCTGAAACTCACCGTTATTGATGATGTGCTGGTCGTTTCGTTTAAGGAGCTGTGATTATGAAATGTTCGTCTTGCGGCACTGCCGAGCTGGTGCGAGATACCCGAGACATGCCCTATACCTACAAGGGAGAATCAACGATTATCCCCGATGTAACTGGCGAATTTTGCCCGGCCTGCGATGAAGTAATTACCGATGCCGAGGAATCACGGCGCACCATGGCCTTGATGATGGCGTTTAACAAGCAGGTCAATGCGTCGATTGTCGACCCCAGTTTTATTGCCAGCGTCCGCAAAAAGCTAGCGCTCGACCAAAAGGAAGCTTCGGAGATTTTTGGTGGCGGTATCAATGCCTTTTCCCGTTACGAAAACGGTAAGACCAAGCCACCGCTGGCGCTGGTGAAGTTGCTTAAAATTTTGGATCGCCACCCGGATTTATTGGACGAAATTCGGGCGGCTTAATCCGGTTTTGAATGCTGTCCCATGGGACACTGACGGGACACTTGAAGGGAAATAAAGGCCACAATCAGCAACAAACGACAAATAATGATTTAGATTAAGTAATTGATTTCATTATTATTGTTTGTTGTGTTGTTTTGTCATTTATTGATTTCGACCGATTTGTAATCAGCCGGTCG
>CAIUWU010000136.1 GCA_903902945.1 uncultured Pseudomonadota bacterium | reverse complement strand
TGGTATCGAACGCCAGTGATGATTTACCCGAGCCGGACAGGCCGGTAATCACGATCAGGCTATCGCGAGGTAAATCAAGATCAATGTTTTTTAAATTATGAGTGCGGGCGCCGCGAATACTGATGGTGTCCAATGCTCTGAATTCCTGCAATGTAAAGAACCTGATACTATACGTGGCTTTATTGGTTTAAGGCAAAGGGGAGTGAAGGTTTGACACAGGTTCAGGATATTACCAGTCCAATGACCGCGATGGAAAAGCGGGCAACAGTCTCTCTGGCAAGTATTTATGCACTAAGAATGCTGGGTTTGTTCATGCTGTTACCGGTGATGTCGCTGTTCACCGAACAAATGCCGGGTTCCACACCCAAACTGGTAGGTCTGACGATGGGCATCTATGGTCTGACCCAGGCAGTGTTGCAAATTCCGTTCGGGTTGTTGTCGGATAAGCTCAGCCGTAAAACGGTGATCATCAGTGGGTTGGTGCTGTTTGTACTGGGCAGCGTGGTTGCTGCGCTGGCGACCGATATTTATGGCGTTCTGATTGGTCGGGCCTTGCAGGGGTGTGGGGCGGTATCGGCGGCGGTCATGGCCTTGCTGGCGGATTTGACTCAGGAAGTGCATCGCACCAAAGCAATGGCCACTATTGGTGCCAGTATTGGCGTGTCATTTGGGGTGGCAATTACTTTGGGGCCGATTATCGCCGGACAGTTTGGTATCAGTGGTATTTTCTGGATGATTGCGGTTCTGGCGCTGCTGGCGATTCTGGTGATGCTGTTTATAGTGCCAAATCCGCAAAGAATCAGTATTCATCGTGAAGCGGAATACATTCCTTCCGAACTCGGCAGCGTGATTAAAAATCCTGAATTACTGCGTCTGAACTACGGTATTTTTGCGTTGCATTTGATTCTGATGGCCAGTTTTGTAGTGGTCCCGTTGCAAATGCGCGATGCCGGACTATCTTCTGCCAGCCACTGGATGGTCTATCTACCCGTGCTGGTGACCTCGATGGCAATGATTATTCCGTTTGTGATCATTGCGGAAAAGAAACGGCAGATGAAAAAGGTATTTCTGGGAGCCATTTCGGTGTTGATTTTGTCTAATCTGGGCTTCAGCGTGTTTCATGGTGAGCTGGTTGGGCTGATCGCCTGTTTGTGGCTGTTTTTTTGTGGATTTAACCTGCTGGAAGCAACCTTGCCATCACTGATTTCTAAAACCGCCCCGGGCGATTTAAAAGGTACCGCGATGGGTATTTATTCCAGTGCCCAGTTTATGGGGGCTTTTTTGGGCGGAGCATCAGGTGGCTGGTTGTATTGTGAATACGGTGTCACCGCCGTATTTGTGTTTTCGGTTGCCATAGCGGCCAGCTGGTTGTTAATTGCGGCATTTATGTCGCCACCGCGTTATGTGGCCAATTTGTTGCTATCTTTGCGTCATGTTTTGCCCGAGCAGGCGGAGCAGTTTTCAAAGCAATTATTGATGATTGAAGGTGTCGAAGAAGTTAGTCTGCATTTTCAGGAGCAGTCGGCTTATTTAAAAGTCGATAATCAAAAGCTTGATAAACAGCAATTAAGTCAGTTTTTGGCTAACTGGTGACGATTAAGGCCGGACGTTTTAATTCTCTAGAATTTTCAAGATCTGTTAAGGAGATTTCATGTTAAACAAGGTTATTTTGATTGGTCGTTTAGGTGCTGATCCTGAAGTGCGTTATATGCCCAGCGGTGATGCGATTACTTCTATCAGACTGGCAACCAGCCGTCGCTGGCGTGATCGTAATACCGGTGAGCGTAAAGAAGAAACCGAATGGCATCGGGTGGTGTTCTTTGGCGGTCTGGCCAAGATTGCCGGCGAATATCTGAAAAAAGGCAGCCAAGCCTATGTCGAGGGCCGCATCCGTACCCAGAAATGGCAGGGGCAGGATGGTCAGGATCGTTATACGACCGAGATTGTTGCCGATGAAATGCATATGCTGGATAGCCGCAGCGGCGGCACAGCCAGTTATTCGGATAATGCCGCACCTTCTGCTGCGCAGTTTGATTCACGTCCGTCAGCGCCCGCTAGCGCACCAGCCGCTCCGGCCTCATTTGATGATTTTGATGACGATATTCCGTTTTAAAATCAAGGCAGATTCAATAACTTATCGAGAAACCCAATAATCTTTGCTTATTGGGTTTTTTGTTGCTTTTGATTATTTGCTCCAAGCTTGCTGGCTCAGAGTTTCGATAGTCAAAAAAGGGTAGACCTGATAGGCAGGCTGCTGATACGGATGGCTGTTTAATAACGCCATTACCGCAGAGCGAACGATGTCTTGACGACAAATCATTTCGACTTTGTATTCGGCGACTGATTGCACTGTGAGTTTGTCACCCATAAAGGGTTGACTATTTGCCAGTGGTCGGAATTGCCCCTCTCCCAATATCTGCCAGCAACACTGATCATATTCACCGTACTGACCGGCACCGACCGCAAATAATGCTTGTTTGACTTGATCTAAATGGGTGCCGGGAACATAAAAAACCAGTTTGTACATGTTTAACCTAAAGTTGCCAGAAAAAATAAGCCCCATAACACCGCAACCATAATAATTTCCTCAATCAGATTAATGGCGGTTTGACGGTTGGTTCTAATAATCATCGCAATTTGATTGGCTTTTTGATCACGCATATGAACATTGTGACGAATCATGATTATTCTCCGCTTAGTGATGAATGTAACTGCGCATTTGGCCAACGAGTACTCCCTGGATCTCAACTTGCTGCGGCGCATAGCGCATGATTGGCATGGATCCGTTAGCAGGGATTAACAGAATTTCATCGTGGTGTTGTTCGATAAATTTCAGTGTGGCTTCGGTTTTATCGATCAAAGCCACTACTATTTCGCCATTACGCGCATGGTTGCGTTGTTCGATGATTACCCAGTCGCCGTCAAAGATTCCTTCTTCCTGCATAGAATCGCCTTTTACTTTAAGCACATAGCAGGGATTGTCGGTTTTGAGTTGTTCCGGGATTGCCATATAGCTGATGTTTTCGATGGCTTCTATTGGTCTGCCGGCAGCAATCACGCCGACATAAGGTAATTGCCGGTCATGGCCGGCTGACTGCGAGTTTATTGCCTGTCGGGTCAGACGGATACCGCGTTGTTTGCGTTGCGGGGCTTCGATCAAACCGGCATCGATCAAAGCCCTGATCTGATAATGCATGGAGCCTCGCGATTTCAGCCCCAAGGCCGCGCAAAGTTCATCCAGAGTCGGCGGATGAATAAACTGATCCTGGTTTTCAATTAAAAAATCCAGAATCTCTTGTTGTTTTCGCGTTAGATTGGTCATGGGTTTGTTCCCGATTGGTTCTATGAAAAATTAACATGATTTTTGGTTTAGAACAAGATAAGAACAAAAAATATTTCTTATTTGCCGGGCATTTCATTAAACTGCCCGCACTGCCAACGAAAAATCGACTGATCAGGATTCAGAAGGTCAGCGATTTTCAGGCGGAAAAACACTAAAGCAATAATAAATTCAAGAGGAAATGGACCGCGGTCTATTGCTGACAATCAATTAAGGTGGAAAAAAATTATGAAACAAGTTTTGTTAGATCTGCTGGGTAAGGTAAATCAGTTTATTCAGTCTTTATCACAAAAAACAGCGGCTGGCAGCGCTAGCGATGACACTGTTCAGCCGCAACGCTCCTTAGCTTCCTCAACCTTGAATTTACAAGCCAAACGCAATGCCGAGGAGCCTGTTGAAGCGGTTGCAGAAGTCGTTGAAACGGTCACCGAACCGGAGTTGCAAGAAGAACCTGCCGCTGTGATCGAGACGGCAGAGGCTGAAGCGCTGGTTGCGGAACCGGTTGCTGTGGTAGAGGCAGTGGCGCCGGCCGCTGAGCCTGAGCCGGAAGTGGCTGAACCAGAGCCCGCAGTCAGTGTCATTGCCGAGCCAGTAGCGGTTGCCGAAGTAGTGGTGACACCCGCTGCAGTGACAGTAGCCACAGCCAGTGCCAAATCGGCGATACCGGAAGATGTGGTGCTGAGACGTCATTATCTGACACAGCGTAAGGCAGAAATTCTGGCTTCCTTGCCAGCGCAGCCCAGCGATTCAACCCTGAAACGTCATTATCAGCAATTGCTGGACGCCAAGCTGGCTGAAATCGCCGCTTAATTGCCGCGCATTATCAACATTAATACAGCCTGTCAGAATCTTCTGGCGGGCTGTTAGCGTTTTAAGGCCTTGGCAAAGGCATTACTCATACTGTTTTGCAACGCCGGTTGCGGTTTGGTTTTAGAACGAGGGTTGTCTGCTTTGGGTTTGGCGACCAAATCCTGCTGATCGACCGCCTTTTTCATGGTCAGGGAAATACGCTGTCTGGCCACATCGACTTCCAGCACCCGCACTTTAACCATGTCGCCGGTTTTGACCACATCGCGCGGGTCTTTGACAAATTCATCAGCCAGATGGGAAATGTGTACCAGACCGTCCTGATGCACACCGATGTCAACGAAAGCACCGAAATTAGCCACGTTGGTAATCACACCTTCCAGCGCCATGCCCACTTCCAGATCGGTGATTTTTTCAACCCCTTCCCGGAACTGTACACTTTTGAATTCGGGACGCGGGTCACGCCCGGGTTTTTCGAGTTCCTGCAAAATGTCGGTGACGGTTGGCAGACCAAATTCAGTGCTGGTGTAGTTAGCCGGATTCAGGCTGCGCAGGAACTGGCTTTGGCCTATCAGTTGGTTAATGTTTTTGCCGGTATCATCCAGAATCGCATTCACCAACGGATAGGCTTCCGGATGCACTGCCGAGGCATCCAGCGGATTATCGCCGCCGGTGATCCGTAAAAAGCCGGCAGCTTGTTCAAAAGCTTTTTCACCGAGTCGCGGTACTTTTTTCAGCTGCTTGCGATTGGCAAACGGACCGTTGGCATCGCGGAAAGCCACGATGTTTTCACTGATGGTGCTGTTCAGGCCGGAAACCTGTTTCAGTAATTCGGCAGATGCCGTGTTGACATCAACCCCCACGGCATTTACGCAATCCTCGACCACGCTATCCAGCATACGGGCCAGCTGCACCTGATTGACATCATGTTGATACTGACCGACGCCAATCGATTTGGGATCGATCTTGACCAGTTCGGCCAGCGGATCTTGCAGGCGGCGGGCGATTGAAACGGCACCGCGCAGCGAAACATCCAGTTGCGGAAATTCTTTGGCCGCCAGTTCCGAGGCCGAATACACCGAAGCCCCGGCTTCGGACACCACGATTTTCTGAATGCCGAGATCAGGATAGGCTTTGATCAGATCGCTGACCAGCTGTTCGGTTTCCCGCGAAGCCGTACCGTTACCGATACTGACCAGACTGACCTGATGCGCTCGCACCAGTTTAGCCAGTGTGGCAATCGACTGATCCCACTGGTTTTTGGGTGCATGCGGATAAATGGTGTCAGTGGCCAGTAATTTGCCGGTAGTGTCGACCACCGCTACCTTGACGCCGGTACGAATCCCGGGATCAAGGCCCATAGTGGCTTTATGTCCGGCCGGCGCCGCCAGTAACAGGTCGCGCAGATTGCTGGCAAAGACCCGGATCGCCTCCTGTTCTGCCGCTTCGCGCAGACGCATTTTTAAATCCATGTCGATGCGGGTGAATAATTTGATTTTCCAGGCATAACGGGCTGTTTCTGCCAGCCAGGCATCAGCCGGCAAGGCAACATCGGTAATCTGCAAATGCTGACAAACAAACTGAGTACATAACTGATGCTCGTCCTGGTCGATTTCACCGGGTTTCAAATTTAAGGTCAGCAGATCTTCGTTGCGTCCCCGGAACAGAGCCAGTGCGCGGTGTGACGGAATTTTGTGGATCGCTTCGCTGTAATCGAAATAGTCTTTGAATTTGGCAGCCTGCGCTGCCTTTTCGGTAATCACACTGGCATGCAGGATGCCTTTTTGCCAGATGCGTTCCCGCAGTTCGTTAAGCAGCTCAGCGCTTTCGGCAATTCGCTCCATGATGATTTGTCTGGCGCCTTCCAGAGCCGCTGCTACATCGGCCACACCTTTATCGGCATCGATATAGTTGGCTGCTTCTTGTTCCGGGATCAAGCGGCGATTGTCCAAAATAGCATCGGCCAGTGGTTCCAAGCCGGCTTCACGAGCAATCTGTGCTTTGGTGCGGCGTTTGGGTTTGTAAGGCAGGTATAAATCTTCCAGCAGGGTTTTGGTGTCTGCCTCGATAATCGCCAGTTCCAGCTCCGGGGTCAGTTTGCCCTGATTGCGGATGCTGTCCAAAATTGTCTCGCGGCGTGCATTCAGCTCACGTAGATAAATCAGGCGTTGTTCCAGGGTACGTAACTGTGTGTCATCCAGGCCGCCGGTGACTTCCTTCCGGTAACGGGCGATAAAAGGCACGGTTGCGCCTTCATCCAGTAGCTTTACTGCGGCGGCGACTTGTTGAGAGTTAACGGCTAATTCTTGGGAAATGCGTTGAATGACATCCATACAGCAATTGCTTATCAGTTTAACAAAGGCCGCTATTCTACCAGCTGATTGCCCGGGTGATATGCGTCAGTCACATTCGGTACAATGCCAGTTATTTCCTACACTGGGTTGGCAACATGAAATCATCAACGCTTTATGCACTGGATTTTGACGGTGTTATCTGTGATAGCGCAGTAGAAACTGCCATGACTGGCTGGAAAGCTGCTGCCACTATCTGGCCTGACATGCAAGGCTCTGTGCCGCAGCAGTTGCTGCAACAGTTCAGAGAAGTCAGACCGATGATAGAAACCGGTTATGAAGCTATTTTAGCGATGCGTTTATTGCATCTGACATATTCAACCGAGGCTATTGTCAGCGATTACCCAAACCTGATCAGTATGCTGATGACGGATGCAAGGGTGACGGTTGATGATCTGAAACGACTGTTTGGGCGGACCCGTGATGCCTGGATCGCCAACGATCTGGCCGACTGGGTGGCCATGAATCCTTTGTTTGAGAATGTGGCGGCCAAATTGCGCGCCTTGGCTGCTCAGGCAGACTGGGTCATTATTACCACCAAGCAGGAGCGGTTTGTGAAACAGATTCTGCAGGCCAATCAAATCGAGCTGGCCGATCAGTTTATCTATGGTCTGGACCGAAATATGAGCAAGGTCGAGGTGCTGACTGAATTGTTGGCTGCGAATCCACGGCAGCAGATTATTTTTGTCGAAGACAGATTGCCAACCTTGATCAATGTTGCCAGACAGGCAGCATTAAAAAATGTAAAGCTGGTGTTGGCGATCTGGGGTTACAACACGGTGGCGGATCAAGATCAAGCCCGGCAGCAAGGTTTCTTGTGTCAGGCGCTCAGCGAGTTTTTGTCGATTAATTAAACTATCGACTTAAATCCTTGTCAGAAGTTTGCAAAATCAATTGGGCCCAAGTAAGACAGTCCGCAGTGAATTTACCGACATTTGATATGTTTGTTTACCCATCTGACAGGCTCTGGTATATTCGCGCCCAATTGTCGATGCGTTATCGCATTGTTTTAAATAAAAAATATAACGAAGGGGAAGGTTATGGCAGAGCTGATTTTTATTGCAACAACCATTTTTGTCGCTTATACGCTGTTCAGCATAATCGGCGATAAAAATACCGCTGCACAACCAGAGCGCACTGAGTCAGAAAAAACTGCCGTCACTCCGGTTCCGCTAGTCGTTGCAACCGAACCGGTGGCAGAAGTCCAATCCGCTGCCAAGCCAGCTACCAAACGCACTACAGCGGCAAAAACAGCCGCCGTCAAACAGCCCGCCAAGGCAGCCAAACCCAAAGCCGTCGCCAAAAAAACTGCCTCGGCAGTCGCTGCCACTTCCAGTGCGGTAGTAGTTGATAGTTTAAAAAATCCTAAAACCGGTGAAGTAGTCAAGATTCCTGCCAGTTACGCCTTTGCCAAACGCTGGATCAAAGATGCCTTGGTAGAAGAGAAGCTGCTGGATAAAGTCTATAAAAACAATGAACTCGATGATGCCGCCAATGCCAAAATTCAGATAGCCATGGCGCAGTTCAAACAAATCAGCAAATATCAGCCTTAATCAAATTGTCATGCCCAAAATTGATTGTGATCTGATCAATGCAGTCGATCAGATCACATCTTGCCAAGCCTAAAAAATAATCAAAACCGACCTGCTGGAGTCGGTTTTTGCGTCTTAAACCGGGTTTGAACCGTTTTCTGGGGTGCGTCGTATCAGTCCGATAATCAGTACAGTTTAGAGATTCCCTATCAATCAGCTAAAATGAACGAAGCTCAGTTGCCTTCGCTTATACCTCTTCCCAAAAAAATTAATGAATATTCACGAATATCAAGCTAAACAATTGTTCAGGGATTTTGCCATTCCTGTCCCGCCCGGCACTGTTGCTGATTCCCCTCAGCAGGCCCGTCAAGTTGCTCAGGCCATCGATGCCTCGGCCTGGGTTGTCAAAGCGCAGATTCATGCCGGTGCGCGGGGTAAAGCCGGCGGGGTCAAGGTGGCGGATACTCTTGATCAGGTTGAAGCGATTGCTCAACATCTGCTCGGTACGCAACTGGTGACCCATCAGACCGATAGTCACGGCTTGCCAGTCAACAGCGTATTGGTGGAGGCTGTTTCTGCGATTCAGTCCGAGTTTTATCTGAGTCTGTTGCTCGACCGGGAAAGCGAAGCATTGGTGTTCATCGCTTCGGCTGCCGGTGGCATGGATATCGAAGCGGTGGCCGCCGAAACGCCTGAAAAAATTCTGCGGGTGCCGGTGCATCCCGCAGCTGGTTTACAAGCTTATCAATGCCGTCAGATTGCTGCCGGTCTGGGTCTGGATAAAACCCGCCAGGGCCAGTTGTATGCGATTCTGAAGGGCATGTATCAGTTGTTTCTGGCCAAAGATGCCAGTCAGATTGAAATCAATCCTCTGATTGCCACGGCAGCTGGTGATCTGGTCGCTCTCGATGCCAAAATCAATTTTGATGATAATGCTTTGGGATTACATGCTGATATTGCTGCCTTACGCGATACCCGTCAGGAAGATGCCAAGGAAGTGCAGGCCAGACAGTTTGATCTTAACTACATTACGCTGGGAGGCAACATTGGCTGTATGGTCAATGGGGCAGGACTGGCGATGGCCACTATGGATATGGTCAAGCTCAAAGGCGGTGCGCCGGCCAATTTTCTCGATGTCGGCGGCGGCACCAATCAAGACAAGGTCAAAGAAGCTTTCAAGCTGATTCTGGCCGATGGCACAGTTAAAGCAGTGCTGGTCAATATTTTTGGCGGCATCGTCAAGTGTGATGTGATTGCAGCCGGTATTCTGGCGGCGGTTGAAGACATGCACTTAACCATTCCGGTGGTAGTGCGTCTGGAAGGCACCAATGCCGAGCAGGGCAGAGCCATGCTGAATCAGGCCGGTTTAGGACTGGTGGCTGCAGAAGATTTGAATAATGCTGCCGAGCAGGTAGTCAGACTGGCGGAGGCGGCATGAGTATCCTGATTGATCAACACACTAAAGTCATTTGTCAGGGATTCACCGGCAAACAAGGCAGTTTTCATTCCGAGCAGGCGCTGGCCTACGGTACTCGGCTGGTCGGTGGTGTGACACCCGGTCGTGGCGGTTCACAGCACTTGGGCTTGCCAGTGTTCGACACGGTACAGCAGGCGGTTAAAGCAACCGGTGCTACCGCTTCGATGATTTATGTGCCGCCGTTTCTGGCCGCCGATGCGATTCTGGAAGCGGTTGATGCCGGCATCGGTCTGATAGTCTGTATCACCGAAGGTATTCCGGTGTTGCAAATGATGCGGGTCAAAGCCGCGATGCGCGGCAGCAATTCGCTGCTGGTCGGTCCTAACTGTCCGGGGGTCATCACGCCGGGACAATGCAAAATCGGCATTATGCCGGGCCATATTCATGTACCGGGCAAAATCGGCATTGTCTCGCGTTCCGGTACACTGACCTATGAAGCCGTGCATCAGACTACTGCTCAGGGTCTGGGGCAAAGCACTTGTGTAGGTATCGGCGGCGATCCGATTCATGGCATGAATTTCATCGATGTCTTGAGCCGTTTTCAGTCGGACCAGCAGACCCAGGGGATTGTGATGGTCGGCGAAATCGGCGGTAGCGATGAAGAGCAAGCCGCCGACTTCATCAAAGCCCATGTCACCAAACCGGTCGTCGGCTATATCGCCGGTCAGACTGCGCCGCCGGGGAAACGCATGGGGCATGCCGGTGCCATCGTAACTGGCGGCAGCGGCACTGCGGCAGGCAAGATTGGCGCTCTGACAGCCGCTGGTGTGCAGATGGTCAGTTCGCCTTCGGATATTGGTCTGGCCATGCGGAGTTGTTTCTAAGCTATGTCGATCAGAATTGCCCTGGCGCAGCTGAATCTGGCTGTCGCCGGTATCAGCGCCAATACTGCCAAAATTATCAGTGCAATTGAAACTGCCCGTCAGCAGCAGGCGGATGTGGTGGTCTTTCCTGAATTATCGGTGACCGGTTATCCGCCGGAAGATCTGCTGTTCCGCGCCGACTTCATCGAACAGGCGGCGCAGGCGGTCGCCAGGATTCGTCAGCATAGTCATGGGATTGTGGTGGTGATCGGGGCACCGGTTCAGCATGGCAGCAGACTGTATAACGCGGCGCTGGCGCTGTCAGACGGGGAAGTGATCGCCGAATATCATAAACAGGCCTTGCCGAATTACGGGGTCTTTGATGAACAGCGTTATTTCAATGCCGGGCATCAGCTGACACTGATTACTGTCAAGCATACCCGGTTGGCACTGACAGTCTGCGAAGACATCTGGCAGCAGGGCATTATTGCCCGCAATCGTGATGCCGGCGCCGAGTTAATTCTGACCCTGAATGCCTCGCCGTTTCATGCCGGCAAAGTGCATCAGCGTGAACAAGTGATCAGTGAACAGGTCAGAGCTGCGGCTATCCCGCTGGTCTATGTCAATCAGGTCGGCGGTCAGGACGAACTGATTTTCGACGGTGCCTCGTTTGTACTGAATGCCGAGGGTCAGCTGGTGTTTCGTGCCGAAGAATTCAGCGAACAGCTGACAGTGGTCGAATTCAGCCACGGTGCTGTGCAGCCGGTTAGCATCGCTGCTCATTACCAGCCGGTGATCAGTGAATACCGGGCGCTGGTGCTGGGAATCCAGGATTATGTTGCCAAAAATGGCTTTAAAGGCGCCATTCTCGGTTTGTCCGGCGGTATCGATTCGGCGCTGGTACTGGCGCTAGCAGTCGATGCACTGGGCGCTGACCAGGTTGAGGCGGTGTTAATGCCGTCACGTTATACCCATGACATGAGTATCGAAGATGCGCTGCTAGAAGCCGAAGCCTTGGGCGTCAAGCATCACACCATTGCCATCGAACCGGCGGTGCAGGCGTTTAATCAGATGCTGGCGCCGGTATTCAGCGGCAGTAAAACCGATACCACCGAAGAAAATATCCAGGCGCGTTGCCGGGGCGTCATTCTGATGGCGATGTCCAATAAACAGGGCAAGCTGTTACTGACTACCGGCAATAAAAGTGAAATGAGTGTTGGTTATGCAACGCTGTACGGCGACATGGCCGGTGGTTTTGCGCCGCTGAAAGATGTATCCAAGTTGTTGGTCTATCAGCTGGCCGAATATCGCAATACGCTGTCAGCAGTGATCCCCGAGCGCGTGATTACCCGGCCGCCTTCGGCAGAGCTGGCGCCGGACCAGAAAGATGAAGACTCGTTACCGCCTTATTCCCTGTTAGATCCGATTCTGGCCTTGTATATCGAACAGGATTTGTCAGCCAGCGAAATCGTGGCTCAGGGTTATCCGCGCGCGGCGGTAGAACGGGCGATTAGTCTGGTCGACCGCAATGAATACAAACGCCGGCAGTCGCCGCCGGGTATCCGCATTACCCCACGGGCGTTTGGCCGTGATCGTCGTTATCCGATTTCCTCCGCTTATCGCGGCATCGCCGACTTGAATTAAAGGAGCTGTTTATGAATAAACGTACCGGACTGGGAATCGCTATGGCGCTGCTGGCCAGCAGCAGTCAGGCCGCGGAAAGCAAACTGAATTTGCCGCTTGATTATGGTTTGATTCGTACCGCCCTGATCCAGCAGTTATACACAGGGGAAGGCGGCAGCGCGCGGCTCTGGAAAGATGGCAAGGAATGCAGCTTTCTGGATCTGACCGATCCGCGCATCAGCGGTGACAACGGTCAGATTAAAATTCTCAATACCATTCATGCCCGGATTGGTATCCGCCTGAGTGGTAAATGTATTCCGGCAATGGAGTGGCGTGGTGACTTGCAGACCTTGCAAAAACCCACCGTTGCCGCAAACGGCAATCAGCTCAGTTTTCCGGTTACGGCGATTCATGCCTTTGATCAGAATGGCGCCGGGCTGAACATCGGCGAATTGGAGCAATTGATTCATAAAGCGGTCGAACCCAAACTGGCTGAGTTGAAAATTGATCTGAATGAAGTACGGCCTGATATTCAGAAAAATCTGGCGCGTCTGGTCGGTGCCGGTCAGCAGGCAGCGCTTGAGGAGTTAGTCAACAGTCTGCATTTCAAACAGGTGGTGGCGGACGATAAAGCCTTGCAGGTTGGGGTGATTTTTAAAACTCTGAAGCCGGTCAAAAAATCCGAAGTCGCTGAAGCGGCATTCAGTCCCGAAGAATTGCAGCAATGGCAGTCGTTATGGCTGGGGCTGGAAATGACGCTGGACAACAGCATCAGCAAACCGCCGCTGGAACAGCAGTCGGAGCAAGTCAAGCTTTTACTGCGTGAAACGCTGCAGGAAGCCGGACAAGCGTTTGAACAGGGCCTGACCCAGACAGTCAGCAAAGCCGAGGACGATCCGGTGCGGATTTTTTTCAAACAGTCATGGGACAAACTGGCGCCGTTATTGCGTAAGGCCAGTACCAATCTGCCCGCCGCGGATAGCTTGCGCTATCTGACGCTGATTGCGGCTACCGATATGATTTACGAGCTGGATAATATCGGTTCGGCCTTGGGGCTGGAAATTTCCAGTCAGGGGCTGCGTAAAATTGCCCGATCATATTTACAACAGCCGGTTGCCGCCGACAAGCCGGCTAATGACGCTTAGTTTGGCAGCAGACATCGATTTTTTTAACGAGAAGACAGGATAGTAAATGGCTTGGTTATTGTTATTCGCCGCCGGGTGTTCGGAAATTGTTTTTGCATTGAGCCTGAAACTGAATGAAGGCTTTACCAAGTTATGGCCCAGTGTGGTCACTTGTGTCGCCGGGCTGGGCAGCTTTGGTTTGCTGATGTGGGCGCTGAAAACTTTGCCAATCGGTACGGCTTATGCAATCTGGACCGGCATGGGGGCAGTGGGCGTGGCGATTATCGGTATTTTCCTGTTTAAAGAATCCACTGACTGGATACGGTTATCATCGATCATGATGATCGTGATCGGCATGGTCGGCCTTAAACTCAGTCACGTAGATTAAATGCTGCATATTCTGGCTTTGCCCCGACTGGATGCGGCGACCGCCGAGCGGATTGCTGCCGGCGATGATGTACTGTTACAGCGTGGAACCGTCTGGGCATTGTTGCCCGGGCATCAGGATCAGCATCATTTGGCAGCTTTGGTGGCAAAAAGTTGTCGACTTCATGTGTTGAGCGACTGGCTGGCGGTGAATGGTCTAACCGACAAAACCCTGTTCGAGCCGCTTCAAGTGATTGACTATCCGGAATGGATTGAATTGACGATCCGCAACCAGGTTATTCAGACATGGCGTTAGAGGTCAATGGTGTGCAGTTGACAACTACCGACCAGGGTTTTCTGTGTGACAGTTCGCAATGGAGCGAACAGGTGGCGCTGGCGCTGGCGCGGCGAGAGTCGCTAATCCTCACCGATCAGCACTGGCCGATACTGCACTTTATCCGCAATTACTATCAACAGTACAAACACTTACCGAATGCACGCATGTTCGTGGCGGCATTGCGCAAGCAATTCGGTGAAGAGGTCGGCAACAGTCGTTATCTGCAACAGCTGTTTCCGCAAGGTCCGTTGAAATATGCCTGCAAAATTGCCGGCTTACCCAAGCCACCCAATTGTTTATAAGATTTTGAGAACTTGCTATGAGTAACCCCCGCGTAGGATTTATTAGTTTAGGCTGCCCGAAAGCCTTGGTTGACAGTGAACAGATTTTGACGCGGCTGCGCTCGGAAGGCTATCAGGTCTCACCGAATTACAAAGACTCTGATCTGGTGATTGTCAATACCTGTGGTTTTATCGATGCCGCAGTCGAAGAATCGCTGGATAGTATCGGAGAAGCACTGGCCGAAAATGGTCGGGTGATCGTTACCGGTTGTCTCGGGGCACGGCAGGATGAAATTCTGGCCCGGCATCCGCAAGTCCTGAAAATCACCGGCGCACATGCCACTGATGAAGTCGTCGAAGCGGTGCATGAGCATCTGCCGCCGGCGCATAATCCGTTCGTCGATTTACTGCCGCCGCAGGGTATCAAGCTGACGCCACAACATTACGCCTATCTGAAAATTTCCGAAGGCTGCAATCATCGCTGTACGTTCTGCATCATTCCGTCGATGCGCGGTGATCTGGTCAGCCGACCGGTGAATGAAGTACTGGAAGAGGCGCAGCGTCTGGCCGCTGCCGGTGTGAAAGAACTGCTGATTGTTTCGCAGGACACCAGTGCCTATGGGGTTGATCTCAACTACCAATCTTATCCGTGGCAGGATAAAACGGTTCGCAGCCGTTTTTATGATCTGGCCGAAGCGCTGGGCGAATTGGGAATTTGGGTACGGATGCATTATGTGTATCCTTATCCGCATGTCGATGAAGTGATTCCGTTGATGGCAGCCGGAAAAATCCTGCCTTATCTGGATATTCCATTTCAGCATGCCAGTAGCCGGATTCTGAAACTGATGAAACGGCCAGCCGCCACTGAGAACAATCTGGAACGCATCCGCGCCTGGCGGCAGATTTGTCCTGATTTAACCATTCGTAGCACCTTTATCGTCGGATTTCCCGGTGAAACCGAAGCCGAGTTTCAGGAGTTGCTAGATTTCCTGACCGAAGCGCAACTGGACCGGGTCGGCTGTTTCACCTATTCGCCGGTCAAAGGTGCGCCAGCCAATGCATTGCCTGATCAGATACCGGAAGCCGTTAAAGAAGACCGTCTGGCACGATTCATGGAACATCAGGCGGCCATCAGTGCCGCCCGCCTGCAACGCCGGATCGGTCGTATCGAAACGGTACTGATCGATGAAGTGGTTGAAGAAGGTGCGGTAGCCCGCAGTCAGAGCGATGCGCCGGAAATCGATGGCCAAGTATTTATCGATGGTGCCACCCATTTACAGGTCGGTGACTGGGTGCAGGTCGAAATCGAAGAAGCCGATGAATATGATTTATGGGCGCGGCTGGTTTAATAGCAAGGAGTAAATATGTCTGATTGTCTGTTTTGCAAAATGGTAAGCGGCGAAATCAAGCCGGATGTGGTCTATGAAGACCAAAATCTGCTGGCGTTCCGGGATATTAATCCGCAGGCACCGCTGCATGTTTTGCTGATCCCCAAGCGTCATCTGGCCAATCTGAATCATCTGGAAGATGCGGTTTTGGGTGGTCAGTTACTTCAAGCCGCTGCCCGGATTGCCGGTGAACATGGCTACGATCAAAGCGGTTATCGCACCGTGATCAATTGTAACGATCATGGCGGCCAGACCGTTCATCACTTGCATCTGCATCT
>CAIUWU010000135.1 GCA_903902945.1 uncultured Pseudomonadota bacterium | reverse complement strand
TGAATCTTTTCCTCAGCCTGACGGGCATCGTCTTCGGAAATGGCTTTTTCTTTCAAGGCATCTTTAATGGTGGCATTGGCATCACGACGGATATTACGAATCGCCACCCGCCCCTGTTCAGCTTCATTTTTAACGATTTTTACCAGTTCACGGCGACGCTCTTCGGTCAGCGCCGGCAAGGGAATACGGATTACTGTCCCCTGAGTGGCCGGATTCAGCCCCAGTCCGGAAGACATGATGGCCTTTTCGATTGCCTGCACCATGGTTTTTTCCCAAGGCACCACCTTTAAGGTTCTGGCATCTTCAACCGAGACATTGGCAACCTGGGATAACTGCGAATCCTGTCCGTAATAAGTCACCGTGATCTGGTCCAGCAAACTGGGATGGGCACGACCGGTTCTGATTTTGGTAAATGCTTTTTGCAAGGCTTCAATACTTTTGACCATTCTCGCCGCAGCATCTTGTTGAATATCACTAATCATTCTATTTCCTCTCGATTAAGGAGCCGATATCTTCACCGCGCATTAAGCGCATGACCGCTCCCGGCTCAAAAATGTTCATGACCCGCATGGGCAAATTGTTGTCGCGGCACAATACCAGCGCCGTGGTATCCATAACATTCAGCCGCTGATCAATCGCTTCATCGTAAGTGAGATGCGGGTAAAACACAGCATTGGGGTCTTTATTTGGATCCGCTGAATAGACGCCTTTGACTTTGGTGGCTTTAATCATCAGCTGCGCATCAATTTCGATCGCTCTCAAGCTGGCTGCCGTATCGGTGGTAAAAAACGGATTACCGGTACCGGCGGCAAAAATGGCAACCCGGCCTTTTTCCAGATGGCGCACGGCGCGACGCCGGATATAGTCTTCACAGACTTGATTGATTTTCAGCGCTGTCATTACCCTGACCGGCTGTCCCAGATACTCGAGCGCGTCCTGCATGGCCAGTGCATTTATCACTGTTGCCAGCATGCCCATCTGATCACCGGTCACCCGGTTCAATCCTTCCGAGGCTTTTTCACCGCCGCGCAGAATATTGCCGCCGCCAATCACCAGACCAACCTGAATACCGGCATCACACAGATCTTTAACCTCATGGGCCAACCGCTGAACGATATCCGGGTCGATACTGCCTTTTTCACTCATCAGAGCTTCGCCACTCAACTTAAGTAAAATTCTTTGACAAATAATATGACTCATATATTTAATCCACGATTGTTGATGGGTTAATTTTATGTAACCGATAAAAAACCCGGTAAAGACCGGGTTTTTAGAGTTTAGCCTCTGACTTGCGCCATTACCTCGGCCGCGAAATCTTCTTCTTTCTTTTCAATGCCTTCACCTACTTCGAAGCGAGCGAAACGGCTGACTGCATTACCATTGGCTGCCAGCAGTTTGGCGACGGTAACGCTGTCATCTTTAATGAAAGGCTGACCCAACAAAGTAATTTCTGCCAGGAATTTATTGATACGACCGCCTACCATTTTCTCGACGATTTCGGCAGGTTTGCCACTTTCCAAGGCTTGTGCCGAGAAAATTTCTTTTTCTTTGGCAATCACATCAGCCGAGACCTGATCTTCAGAAACATATTCTGGCTTGGCAGCAGCAACATGCATCGCAATATCTTTACCCAGAACCGGATCATTTTTGGCCAGTTCAACGATAACGCCAATTTTGCTACCGTGTAAGTAAGCTGCCTGTCCACCATCTTGAGTTGTGTATTTAACAAAACGTCTGACAGTGATGTTTTCACCCAGTTTCGCAATCAGGGCACGACGGGTTTCATCCACAGTCTCACCCGATGCCAAGGTCAATGCTTGCAGCTGTTCGTCAGTATCAACCTCAGCCGCCAGCAAAGCATTGCTGACATCATTAACAAAACCCACAAAGTCGTCGCCTTTGGCAACGAAATCGGTTTCACAGTTCACATCGACCATGACTACGGTTTTTGCATCCTCAGAAACTTTTACGCCGATAATGCCTTCCGCTGCAATACGACCGGCTTTTTTGTCGGCTTTGGCAAGACCGGCCTTACGCATGTTCCAGTGCTTCAACATGATTGTAAATTTGTACCGACACCACCCGGGTCTGCCCGGGAAT
>CAIUWU010000134.1 GCA_903902945.1 uncultured Pseudomonadota bacterium | reverse complement strand
TGTTTAGAATATTATTATTATCTAATTTAACTATGTTAAATAACTTATAAGAATCGTTGAAATCCCTCATTAATTCGTTGATTAGATATTATTACGTTTTTACAAGTTAATAAATATATGTAAATTAAGGTATTTTTTATATTGGCACGCTTTATGCTTTCGATGATTTTTAGTGCTTTCATGATTCTTTAATCGGTTTTTTTGATAACGGATTAAAAGTTGGTGATGGCGTGATTACAAATCATCATTAAGGATAAGGAAACGATGAGTCAAAAAGCTTTACTTGCAATCAGTGTCTTGGCATTGACCGTGAGCCAGGTCACCCATGCTAAAGAGGAACTTAAAAAGAAAAATGATAAAGAGGTACAAACCCTAGATGAGGTGAGTGTATCGGCAGAAGGTGTGCGTGAGGAACTGCTACCGGAAAGTCCCAAAAATCCCTATCGTTTACCGATCAGTGCTGCAAATATCACCCAGACTATTACTCGCGAACAGATTCAACAATTCAGACCCAGGGATGTATTTCAGTTGCTGGACAATGCCACTGGAGTGATCGCTTCTTCAGGGAGTCGGAAAGGGTTTAATAATTTGACAATTCGTGGTGACTCTAATTTCAGATACATCGTCGATGGCGCTTATTTGCAGCCATCTATGGCTTCAAGAATGATGGCATCGTTGCCGGTGATGGCGATTGAAGAAGTTAAGATCGTCAGAGGCGGTAGTGCCTTGACTATGGGGCCAATGTCAGGATCAGCCAGTCCAGGTGGAGCGCCGGTAGATGGTTTTGTCATTATCCGCACTCGCAAGGCTACCAAAGATGGTGGTCAGGCCAGAGTTGCCGGGGAATCATTTGATGGTGTCAAAGGCGATTTAATGTATGGCAAAACTTTTGGTAATCAGGAAGACAAAGGCTATGTCCAAGGCTTGATCTCTCACGGTCGTACTGATGGTCCTGGGCAACCAGTAGATGCGCCTCAGTCTGGCATTGGTATATCGGACAGTTTTAATAGAAGTAGTGTGAGAACTGGCGGTATGTTTAAGGGCGGCTATGAAGGCAATGGTTTGCTAGTTGACCTGATGGCCTTCAAAGATGAAAGTTCCTGGGGAATTCCAAATGCCAATGTACACGGTACAGGCGCGAGTAATTGGTATATGGATCCTAGTAGAACTGAAATTTATGCTGTAAATGCCAATTACACTTGGGATGATATTCACACCACATTAATTAACGCTTCACATAGTACCAATAAACAACATTTGAATGCCGGCACAGGTTCAGTTGAAAACGTTAACGAAGTAACCCATCTCAATGTACGCCATAACATGGATATCGATAAAACCCGGATCATGTTAGGTGGTGATTATATGAACTGGCGGGCTCCAAATGGACAAAACTATTACGAAGGTGTGCCTAGAGATGAGGACACCTTGGGTTGGTTTGCTCAAGTTGAACAAAAGCTGTTTGATGACAAACTGACGCTTGATGGTAGTTATCGGGGTGAGCAAATCGATGTTATCAAAGGGATAAATTATTTTCCCTCTCCAGTCAAGCAAGTTGCCGGTAATGCCTTAACTCAGCTACAGTTTTCAAATAAAACATTGCCTATTGCAACAATGTTTAGCTTGGGTTCCAGTTATGAATTTGTTAAAGGGTGGAAGTTAGTCGGTCGTTACGGTGAGACTAGTGTTGCCTCATCCGGTATGAATGTGACCCCAGGCACGACACTCAAAGAACAGCATCAGGTAAAGGCGGAAATCGGTGTTCAGGGGCAGGTAAATGCTTGGTTCAATCCATCGTTTAACTATTTTCACCGAGATGCTCAAAACGAACTTAATCTTTGGGGTTACAGTTATACAAGCAATACCAACAGAGCTATTGGTTGTACGAAGGCAAATGTGATTCCCAACACTGGAACTAATTTTCAGTCTTGCTATGATCAATCCAATACGGTTCGCGATGGTATAGAGCTGATTTCGACCGGTAATATAGGCTTGACAACTAATTATCGTTTTGGCTGGACCAGTTATACGAAACTAAATAATGCAGCGCTGGGCACAACTCCAAGAAATCAGATTGATATGTCGTTTGGCCATCGGTTTGAAGTTCTTGGTTATAACTTCAATTTAACTGGCGCTTTCAAATACCTACCAAAATATCAGGGTACTCAGGGTGATGCACAACCTTGGTCAGGCGGTTATACCCGTTACGACTTCGGACTGGGTCATGATTTCAAACTGGCACAACTGCCATTGACCGCTACTGTCTATGGTCAAAACCTGACCGATGAGCGTTTTGAAACTAGCTCAGGTGTTCAGGATGTAGGGCGTGTAGTAGGCATTGAATTTATTAGCAGTTTCTAGGAAATCAACTATGGCAAGTAAGAAAAAATCTTGGAATGCCCGGCGCATTCATTTATGGATAGGGATTAGCCTGGCTTTACCGATGGCTCTGATGGCGATTACCGGTATGCTGATTTCCATGCGTAGTTTGGGCAATATCGATGTGCCGATGCGCTGGATGTCTGCGGAAGCAATTCCAGAACATTTGCCGGTTAGTGCTTATGCGGAAACCTCTGATGGTGCGGTGTGGATAGGTAATGCTCAGGGTTTGAATAGGATCAAGGATCAGCAGGTTGAAGTGATCGAGGCTTTTGCCGGTCAAGAAATCGTCGGCATGGCCATTTTGGCATCTACTCCAACACCGATTATCGCCACTAAAATGGCAGTCTGGTTCAAAGATGTAGATGGATGGAAAAGTCAGCTAAAAGGACGTGTCCGCCAAGTTTCGACGCTAGGCAATGGTAATGTGTTGGCGATAGCAGGAGGTCGTGGGGATATGGCTGATGGTAAACCGATGCTGACTGCCGATGGTGTGCATTGGCAGTTATATCAGCCTGTGGTTCAGGCCAATTCTGCACTGCCTATTTTGGAAAATCCACGTGTGGCATTGCACCATTTTATGCGTGAATTGCATTCCGGTGCTTATTGGTTTGGTAAAGGCCTAGGTGAAATGATCTGGAGTAATATCCTGGGCTGGGTTTTAACGGGGCTATCCTTAACTGGCTTATGGATGTGGTGGAAAGTCGAGCGTCAAAAGGCCAATAAACGCGTCAAATTCGCTGAGGTGGCTCAGTCGCAAGCAGCGGGCAGTTTGGAAGGAGCCGAATCATGATCGCTAGTTATTTGGTAATGGCCTTGGGTGTTGTCGGCTTGCTAATGGCGTTGGCATTGACTGTTCTGGGTCTTTATCACATTTTTAGATAAAAAACATAATGCCTATCGGTTATTAATAAATAGCCGATAGTTCTAGGGGCTTAATTAAAATAAAAATTATGAAAATGAATAGATACCTGTCCGTGGCGCTGGTTAGCGCCTTATTACAACTTACAAACACTGTTGCTGTAGCAGAACCGGAAACGACTATGCATAGTCATGGCATGTCACAAGAGGGTATGCAGCAACATAGCGGCATGATGCACAAACGGTTTGATGATCCTGAGCAATTGGCGAAAAACTTTGATAACCCTGAGCGTAACGCCTGGCAAAAACCCGAGCAAGTCATTGAGAGTTTGAACTTAGGGCCGAATGACGTGATTGCCGATATTGGTGCTGGTACCGGCTATTTCAGTACGCGCCTAGCTAAACGCTTACCCAAAGGCAAAGTGTTGGCTGCTGATATCGAGCCAAACATGGTGGCTTATCTGGCCGAGAGAGCAAAACGGGATAAGTTGAACAATCTGCTTGCGGTTCAGGCTAGTACTGACAACGCCAATTTGCCTGAGAAAGTGGATGTGGCTTTGTTTGTGAATTCCTATCATTTGATAGCGGATAGGGTCGAATACTTTAAAAAACTGCAGCAGTCTTTAAACGAAGAAGGCCGTTTGGCGATTGTCGACTGGAAAATGAATGTCAAAGATACGCCGCCAAAAATGCGTTTATTGCCGTTTATGACCGCTCTAAATGAACTATCGCAAGCCGGCTATGAACTGGTCGAATTGCGAGATTTTTTGCCTCGCCAATATATTGCGATCTATAAAAAAGCCACGCAGCCTGAGCCCGCAATGGGAGTGGGTATGCATGGGCACATGATGCATGGCGAGCACAGCACGATGGGTCATATGCAACATGGTGATGGGGCTTACCATCACAGTTTTAGTGATGCGGAAAAATGGGCTAAACAATTTGATGATCCACAGCGTGACCAATGGCAAAAACCGGAAGCGGTTCTAGATGTATTGAAATTGAACGATGATGCGGTAGTGGCTGATTTAGGTGCGGGAACCGGTTATTTCAGTAGCAAGATTGCCCAACGCGTCACTGAAGGCAAGGTGTTTGCTATTGATGCCGAGGCTGACATGGTTAATTACCTGAAAGCGCGTGCTCAACGCGAAGGCTTGAACAATTTGCAAGCCATTCAAGGTAGTCCTGACTTGGCCAATCTGAGTGAGCCAGTTGATCTGGTGCTGTTAGTGGATGTTTATCATCATATCGGACACCGCGTCGAGTATTTCAAAAAACTGGCGGCATCAATCAAAACCAACGGGCGTTTGGTCTTGATTGATTTTCGTGAAGCAGGTCCCGGTACCCCACCTAAAGAACATATTGTGACCTTAGAGCAGGCCACAGAGGAATTGGCACTCGCTGGGTTTAAACGTGTGGAAACACATGATTTTCTCCCTAAGCAATATTTCGCAATTTTTGAGAGTAGGTAAGCCATGACAACAAGTAAGCCAGCCGCCAAACTGCTGGATTATCGAGGTGCTATAGCATTAGTGATAGCCAATACGATAGGCACTGGTGTTTTTACAACCTCTGGATTTGCACTGGCCGATCTTGGTGATGCTCAATATGTCATGTTGGCATGGTTGGTCGGGGGGATTTATGCCTTGTGTGGCGTGGTTATTTATAGTGATCTCGCCACTTACTACCCACATACCGGCGGTGAATATGCTTTTTTGAGATATAGTCTGCATCCAGCCTTGGGTAGTGTGGCAGGTTGGATCTCGATGGTGGCAGGATTTACTTCGCCAATTGCCGCAGCCGCGCTAGGTGCTCAGCTTTATGCATCGCGTGTGGTCGCCACCGACTTTTCCTTGCCTTGGCTGGCTTCGGCAATTGTGTTGTGTTTGGGCTTATTGCACAGTTGGGTTCCTCGCTTGGGAGTCAGTCTGCAAAACAAGGCGGTGCTGATCAAGGTACTAGCGATTTTGGTTTTCATTGGCTTTGGGGCTGTCTACAGACCGGAGTTGAATGTGGCCAGTGCTCTTGAAGTGGAGGCAACGCCTTTTTCGCTGGTGGCTTTTGTCGGCTCCTTAGTCTGGATTTCATTTGCTTATTCCGGGTGGAATGCGGCTATTTATGTCACCGGTGATGTCGATGGTGGTGGGCAAACCGTTAAAAGAGCGCTCTATAGTGGAACTCTGTTAGTAATTGTGTTGTATCTCGGGGTCAGTGCAGTGATTTTATATGGTTCACCTCGCGCGGAATTAATCGGCGTTGCTGACTCCGGTGCTGCTGCGGCCAGAGCATTGGGTGGGATCAGTGCGGAGCAAGCGCTTAGTGCTCTGATTACGCTAGCATTGATGACCTCGGTTTCCTCAATGCTAGTCAGCGGTCCGAGGGTTTACGCGCAAATGGCGGCGGATGGTGCTCTGCCGAGGTGGCTTGCAACATTCCAAGGGCAACATCCGGTGATGGCTATTTTACTGCAAACACTGATGAGTTTAGTGCTGATCTGGAGCGCTAATCTTCGCCAGTTGCTGGAGTTCGCCGGGGTTATGCTGAGCTTGTCTGCAGGGGTTGTCGTCATAGGTTGGCTCAAATTGATCTTCCTTGGCGAGATTAGTTTTAATGCTTTTAAGTTAATAGTGGCTTTGGTGTTTTTAGTGGCCACTTTGGGTATTGTTATGGCTTCGTGTTTAATGCGGCCAGAATCGATTTATGCAGGGTCAATTCTAGTGGTGTTTGGTTTGCTAGCCCATGGGTTGACCCAGGGTTTGAATCGGAAAAAAGCGTAATCAGCTTTGAGTGATTGTTTGAAATAGAAAAATAGTTTTATGAAAAGAGCATCAAAATTAGCACACAGAATATCCAGTCTTGACAGTAATGTCCCTGAAGCATCGATTAATCAACCATTTCCTACGGTACGGTATTTTCAAGTGCATTTTGAAGAGCTCTACGCCCAGCTTAGACAAATGCAAATCACCGTAGACAAATTGCAAAAGCAGCTTGTGGATATCAAAGCAGAGCAAAAACTCACGCAGCTAAACCAGGAAAGCTATGTAAATAGTGAGCGAATGTAGAGAAGCCCCCGATAGCCACTCAGCAGGGCGGGGAATTTCAAGGGATGCTCAAAAATCCTGCAAGGCTATCACCTATGCTGTAAAGTCACCTCTGTTTAAATGCCACACTAGGCAAGCCCTTGATACGCTCTTCCGTGCGAGTGAAATCCTTGTGTTGCGAGAAATTCTGCAGCGGCGTCTTTTTTCCAAGGGCCCTTGAAAGTTTTACACGCCGTTTATCAGTGAGCACATTCTGAGATCGGGTTGGTGGTTGATGCAGAGACTGTTATGTCTGAAACGACGGGTCGGGATTTTTCTTTATGAAAATGTGTGATATCACGCACTACTGTGTCATTTGACATATTTTTTATTTATATCAATAAGTTGCGACAATTTGCCGCATTCCCATGACGGCTAAAACCCACTATTCTATTAACAACACAAGGATGTGTTAGGCAGATGTTACCGCAGCTGGCAGCTACAAGGAAAGTGCTAGGTTTCAAATTTTTGACGTGAGTTATTAGTTTAAAAGGAATGGTTTCTCCCCCCAGAGAGCTGACAAGGATGTATTTTAACTAGTAAAAATCGTATCAAGCCAAATCTAAGCGAATGAATTGAAATTTGTTCCAGGGTGTTAATGCTAAGGGAATAGTAATGTCTTGGGACAAAACCAAATATCTGCAAAAACTTTTTTTGCAATACGCGCGTGAGATTGAAGGATTCTTAACAATTCGTTATCCAAGAGAAAATGATCTGAGCGATATTGTGCAGGAAAGTTTTTTGAGACTCTCGCAATCCAACGAGCCTGAAGCCATTCAGAATCCCCGAGCCTATCTGTATCAAACTGCCATCAATATCACCATAGATAGATATCGCTGGAGAGAAAATCGCTGTATGGTTACTGATAGTGAAGACTACTTAGCGTCAGTGCCGACTCAAAATCACACTCCGGAGCATCAATATCAGGTTCGGCAGCAGTTACAACACTTCGAGGCCATGTTACAAAAATTGCCCGAACTGCAACGCCATGCCTTTATCTTATATCGTATTCATGGCTGTTCACATGCTGAAATCGCTCGCAGACTCGATATCTCGGTACGTTGTTCGCAGCGTTATGTCATGTTAACTATGCAATATCTGGATGATCAGTTGCAACATAACTCCGATTTAGATTGGCGGTAAATTTGCTTTCATACGTCTAAGTAATTATAAAAGCGACTTAACTAAATTTTCACCCAGATTTTATGTCCACTTCTCAATCGTATTCCGACCAAGCGCGCGATGAAGCGATTATGTGGTTTCTTAGGCTGCGTGACGAATTGGCTAATGATTTAGAGCAGCCAGAATTTCAGTATTGGCTGGCGCAATCCTTACAGCATCGTCAGGCTTTTGAGGCCGTACAGGCGCAATGGCAATGGACAGAGCAATTTACCACTCAGGATTTTGTTGCTAAATCAGAAGCGGCAAGTTATCGCCCAACTAATAACTCTGCTCCTCGTCATTGCCCTGGCACAAAGTGGATGCGGGTGGGGGGGCAGCTAGTCTAGTGGTTCTGATCGGCGTAGGGCTGTTTTCTTCGCAGGGCTTATATGGACTGTCGCAAAGTTACCGGGTTGAAAAGGGTCAGCGTCAGACCTTAGTATTGGCAGACGGTTCAACGGTTGATCTCAATACCGATTCTGAAATTAATGTCCTCTTTAATTATGCTCAGCGTCAGGTAGAACTGGTTCGCGGTGAGGCTTTTTTCAACGTCCAGCACGCGGTACGGCCTTTTACGGTTCATGCTGCCAATGTGATAATCTTGGATATTGGTACAGCTTTTGACGTGTATCGTAAAGCTGGGTTGGTGGAAGTAGCGGTTGCCGATGGTGTGGTTGAAGTTAAAAATCAGAGTAGTCTGAGCCTGATTAATGCTGGTCAGCTAGCCAAAATCTCCGATAACGAGACCATTAAAGTATCAACAGCAGAAATTGCCTCTACTACGGCTTGGCGTAAGGGTGAGTTGATATTTCGAGGGCGGCGCTTGGATGAGGTTTTAAGCGAAATCGGTCGTTATCACGATGTACAGATTCAGTTAAGTAATAAAAAACTGGCTGCCCTAGCGGTAACTGGCAGTTTCAAAATTGAACAGCTTGATACCATGCTCAATGCAGTAAGTCATTTATTGTCCGTTAAAGTTAAAAAGCTCACAAAAAACCAGATTATTATTGAATCGATCTAAAAATTCTTAGTTTTTTGGCGGTTTTTTAAATTAGCTCCGTCTATATCTAGGTAACTTATTAAAAGGACACTTGGATTATGACATCAAAATTAACCCCTTTGGCTTTAGCTATTGCCTTAGCCTCTTCCTATGCTAATGCTGAATCCGGCAAACATAGCTTCGATATTCCTGCCCAAGCCTTGGGCGGCGCATTACAAAAGCTGGCTGCACAATCCGGTAAGGCCATGTTGTTTGCCGACCAGATTGTCGCTGGCAAGAATAGTCCTGCCGTAAAGGGCCAGTATTCAACCGAAGAAGCCTTGCAAGCCGTGCTCAAAAACAGCGGCTTAGGTTTTAATATAAATGCCGATGGTACCGTGATACTCACTTCAGCTTCTTCTGCTGACGCTAATGTTACTATGCTGGATAAAGTAGTAGTTAGTGATAAAAAACCAGCTTTGGGTGGCTTAACTCAAACTACGCTTCGTGATGACAGCCTTCGCCAAAAACAAAGTCAGATTCAAGATACTGCCAAATTACTGGAAGACATTGCTGGAGTGAATGTACAATCCGCCGGGGGTGTTTCATCGTTGCCTATCATCCACGGTTTTAATGATGACCGTATTAAAGTGGAAATCGATGGTATGACTATCGCATCTGCCTGCGGTAACCATATGAACCCACCGCTGTCTTATATCGATAGAACCAATGTAGCCAAAGTCGATGTTTTAAAAGGCATTACTCCGGTTAGCATGGGCGGTGACAGCATCGGTGGCACAATTGTGGTGCAATCAGCAGATCCAGTGTTTGCAGAGCCCGGCAAAGGCTTATTGGTCGATGGCCAGTTATCTGGGTATTATCGCAGTAACGGAGACGCCTTTGGTGGGAGTGTTACAGCCGGAATTGCTAACCAGAACGCGCGTCTGGAATACACCGGTTCGCATAGTGAGAGCCAGAATTACAATGATGGCAATGGCAAAGTCATCGAATCTACCGCTTATGAAAACCAAAATCATGCGGTTAAATTAGCCTACAAACTCGATAACCACTTGTTTGAGTTCAAAGGCGGCCAGCAACACATTCCGTTCCAGGGCTTCCCTGGGCAACGTATGGATATGCTAAAAAACGACAGCATCTTCGGTAATCTGCATTACAAAGGTGATTTCGATTGGGGTAAGCTGGATGGAAAACTCTATCTGGAAAATACCAGTCACTTTATGGATATTGGTTATGACAAGTTATTTCCTGTGCCTACTGGTTCTTCTCACTCGCCCATGCCTATGGATGTTCGTGGTCAAAACTTGGGCTATAAATTGCAAGCAGAAATTCCTTTTGGCGAGCGCGATACACTGCGGGTAGGTAATGAGTTCGTTGCCAATAAACTTAATGAATGGTGGAGTCCGGTTGCACCAAACTTTGGCAATAACTACAACTATTGGGGGGGTATGTGGCCGGACGCGTTCCAGAATCTGAATAATGCCAGCCGTGATAGATTAGGAACCTTTGTTGAGTGGGAAGCTAACTGGACTCCAGAATTGAAATCAATGTTGGGTCTACGTTATGACCATACCATGATGGATGCTGGTAATATTCATGGCTATTATAATTCGGGTGTTATTGGCTCACTTACCAGGGCGAATCTTCCCGCTATAGGTATGAGTCCGACTATGAATACTAATCCCGCAGTTATTGCCGCTAACTATTGGACCCAGAGTCGTTATGATTCAGCTGTGAAAGCGCTTAAAGAGGCATCGGCTTGGAATGGTATAAGCCACGAACGGAATTTTGATACTTTCGATGTTTCTGCTTTGCTGCAATACACACCAAACCGTACTACTCAGTATGAGTTTGGATATGCCCGTAAAAACCGAGCTCCTGGGATTTACGATTTATACCCCTGGAGTACTTCGGCCATGATGATGTCGATGATGGGAAGCTGGAGTGATGGTAATGGTTATGTTGGCAATATCAATCTGAAAGAAGAAACCGCCCATAACATCAGCTTCACTGCTGAATATCATGATGCGTCTAATGAAAGCTGGCAAATCCAAGCTACACCTTATTTTAGCTATGTCGAGAACTTTATCGATGTAGATCGCTGTGGTACTGGAAATGCTTATTGCACGGCATCTCCTGCTCATAGTTATGGTTCACAACCCACAAATGGATTCTATTTCCTGAGTATGAACAATCATGATGCCCGCTTATGGGGGGCTGATGTTAATGCCAGAGCCAATTTGTATAAAGACGCTATGCTGGGTGAGTTTTCGACCCGAACCACGATGGGTTATGTGCGTGGAGAGCGTATGGATGGAGGCAATCTTTATCACATGATGCCGTTCAACGCCAAATTGGCCCTGGATCATAATAGACAAGGCTGGCGTAACAGTATCGAGATGCAGTTTGTCGATAGTAAATCCGATGTGCAGCAGCTTAGAAACGAGCTGACTACACCAGCTTATATTCTATTAAATGCCCGTACCGGTTATACCTATAAAAATCTGACCATTGATGTGGGTCTGGACAATGTTCTTGATAAACAGTATTACCACCCATTGGCAGGGGTAAATGCTGGGGATTACTATGCTATGAGTATCACTATGCCAGACCCTGGATATCGCAATAACCGCAACCTGCCAGGCATGGGGCGTTCAGCCTTTGTCGGATTTACTCTGAAATACTAGACTTTCCCAAATATATAGATGCTACCATCCGATTGGTAGCATCAAATTCATTGAGATTTGGTCGCCATTTATTTTCATGGAAAGCTGGAATTGAGATCCATCCGAAATCTGCAAGCCCTTGATTTGTTTGGCTCCCCCGGACGGGCTAGAACCTTCGCACTGGTGATTAACGATATAATGCTGTGCATTTATGCCACCCAGTTTTCAACATTTAAGTCGTTTACTCTTAGAAATTCGCGTTCATTATTGGTCACCAATATCCAGCCTTCCGCGCGGGCATGGGCGGCAAGCCAAAGATCGTTGTTACCGATGATGAGTCCACGTTGTTGAAGATCGGCGCGAATTTGGCCGTAATGCTCAGCTACTTTGTCGGTTAAGGGGGCAACTTCCATGCTTGATTCAAGTTTTGATACGACTTGAAGTGCCCGCTCTCTGCTCTGGCTTTTTTCAGCACCAAATCTGAGTTCGCCCAAGGTAATAACCGACATAGCTAGTTGATCCATAGTGAGCTGGCTAAACCGCTCTCTGACTGCAGGTGGATTATGCTTGGCAATGTAAATACAGATATTGGTGTCCAGTAAATATTTTACAGTCATTAAAAGGGCTCTCTTTCTTGAGGAAAAGAGTCTGAACATTCTTCCGACATAAAGTCTTCAGGCAATTGAATGAGGGCGTCAAATATCATTAGCGCACTGTCGGGTTTTTCACGCAATACAATTTCATTCCCCCTACGGAAGATTTCTACTTTATCTGTTTTAAAGCGAAACTCTTTGGGTAATCTGACTGCTTGGCTGTTGCCGGATTGAAAGATGCGAGCATAAGACATGGGGTGCCTCTTGGTTTGATTGGTGTATACAAATTGTATATATTTAATTTGCTTGTTGCAAACTCTATCAACACCAAACAGACCTGGCTACTTTCAGTTTTTTGGTGGGTATCAAGCAAGGCTAACAATACCGCAACTCATTGATTTGTTTAGACCCCCAAATTGGCTGCAACCGCCGACCTGGTTATCAAAAGTCACCCGGTCTATCTATTGAGTTTTCAGTTATGGATGTGTGTAAGTCTATGATTATTCATTAGAATAATTTCAGAACATTCCTGATTGATTTTAACTTAGCACCCACCCGGTGATTAACAGTACGAAGGAGGGGTTGCAGATTTGCGAATAACTCGAAGAAAGCAAAGTGATTTATTTATTGATAGGATCGAAACTAAAGCCTTCCGAACCAGAACCGATCAAATTTAGCCGAAAAACCGATCATTACTCTTGTTTATTCAATAAAATCAATCAATTGGTTCAAATTGACGGACGCTCATGACCGAAATTGCTTCCGAAACCTGACCGATGGAGCCCGGAAACCCAACGGCGCCGAGGCCTCAGCTCAAAACCTAAACCGAACCGATTTGCCGAACTTGTTTGAACCTAAGCGATCTGTGAATCACTCAAGCATTGCCAAAGACATTTTTTAGTTTCATAAAAAAAATCAGAAAAATAGTGCGGTACAAGTTCCAAAATTCGTCTTATTTAGAGCGGGATGCCTAATCTTAAGTGGTTTTTTCACTAATAATCACCTAGAGCAGGTGTTAATGACGTTTTTTAGGAGTAATGATATAGCGATTATGGATATGTATTTTTCTCAAATTATAGGAAATAGCCCAATTGTTAGTGGTTTGATCAGAAAGGCATCAATAGTATCGGCCACAAACGTAACCATTCTGTTGTACGGTGAAACTGGAACTGGCAAAGAGTTGTTTGCTCAAGCCCTTCAGCAAGCCAGTCGACGGAAAAATCAGCCCTTCATGACGTGTAACTGCGCTTTATTCAAGGAGACCCTGTTTGAGTCAGAGCTTTTTGGGCATAAAAAAGGATCGTTCACCGGCGCGATCAGCGATAAAACCGGTATTGTGGAACTGATGGACGGAGGTACGCTGTTTCTCGATGAGATCAACTCGACTTCCCTGGAAGTCCAGGGGAAGCTTTTAAGGTTTTTGGAAAATCGGGAATATCTGCCTCTGGGTGACCGAAAAACGCGGTTTTCTGACGTGCGCATCATTGCTGCATCCAATGCAGATTGTAATGGTCAACAAAAACCGGACACCTGTTTAGGCAGCGTCTCTCAAAAATTCCCGCTCGAATTCGATCGGGGATTGGTAGCCCAATGTTGAGTGCGATCGACGGCCATTGTAAAAAGCCAAATAGTCGATCACGCTCA
>CAIUWU010000133.1 GCA_903902945.1 uncultured Pseudomonadota bacterium | reverse complement strand
GGACGCTGGTGGCTGATCGCATATCAGATTGATAATCCACTGACTATCAGCGCCGCGCAGTCACTGCATGCGGCTTCATTCGGCATTACCCATATCGTTGCCATTCAGTTGCTGTATCAATATTTCGGCCATCAGCATCAGGGTAAAGGTCAGGCTTTGTACAGCAGTATCTGTTTTGGTATCGGCGGTATGCTGGGCAGTTTATACAGCGGTTATTTCTGGGATAGTCTGGGCAGTAGCGCGGTACTGGCGCTTGCCGCTGTTGCCAGTGGCGTGGCCGCTTTAATCGCTTATCTGTGGATTGGTCGAAATTGGCAGCACTGAGCGATTTTGCCGGCGTTCAGCCAGTTGATATATCAGTAAGGCCAGCATGATCAACCCGGTCCCGGCAATCACTTTCAGGGTAATGATCTCATGGTTGACGCTATAACCCAGCCATAGCGACAACACCGGCGTGATCAGATTGATCATCGCCACCTGAGTGGCCGGCAAGATACGCAGCACATAGTAATACAGCACCAATCCTATCGTGGTCGCAAAAACTCCCAAATACAGGATCGAAACCAGCGCTTGCTGGGGAATCTGCGCCGGAATCGTGCCGTCCAGCCAATACCAGCTCAGCCAGTAGCAAGGCACCGATACCAGCAAACCGCCACTGATTTGTTGTATCGCCGGCAAACGGGCATTGATTTTTTTGACACAAATTGCGCTGAATGAATGAAAAAAACCCGCCAGCAGCATCGCCGCTAACGCCCAGATCGCTTGCTGATGCAAATCAGCAGCCGACAAAAACATCGCCGCCAGACCAGCCAATCCCAGCGCATAGGCCAGGATTCTCAGCCAGCCCAAACTGGATTCCTGCAGCCAGTGTGCCGCCATGAAGGCGGTCATGAAAGGACATAATCCCAGAATCACCGAAATCCAGCCGGACGGAAGGTGCTGGGCAGCCCAGTAGGTAATCGCCATACTGACAAACAGCTGCAGAGTCACCGCCAGATAAGTCAGACAGGCGGCACGGTGCAACGGCAGGCGCCGCCGGGTCAGTAACAATGTCAGCCCTAAACAGATGGCACCCAGCGACATTCGGGCGGTCACGCCGAGAATGAAACTCAAGCCATCACTGCTCCATTTGATTGCCAGCGGCGTAGTGGTCCAGATCAGTACCACAGCTAAATAGGCCAGTCTGACCGCCATTTCAAGTCTGCTGGCGATTGGCGATCAGCTCTTCAACCACCGCCGGATCGGCCAATGTCGATATATCACCCAGATTAGTAAAATCCTGCTCGGCGATTTTGCGCAAAATCCGCCGCATGATTTTACCGGAACGAGTTTTCGGCAAACCCGGCGCCCATTGAATGATCTCGGGCAACGCGATAGCGCTGATTTCTTCTTTAATCAAAGTCAGTAAGGCTTTTTTCAGGATTTCATCACCCTGCACCCCCAGATTGAGCGTGACATAGGCATAAATGGCCTGACCTTTGATTGGATGCGGAAAACCGACTACCGCCGCTTCCGCAACATCGGGATGTAACACCAGCGCACTCTCGATTTCGGCGGTACCCAGCCTGTGACCCGAGACATTGATCACATCATCCACCCGCCCGGTAATCCAGTAATAACCGTCCTGGTCGCGCCGCGCACCGTCACCGGCAAAGTAATAGCCAGGAAAAGGTGTGAAATAGGTATCGACAAAGCGTTGATGATCACCGTATACAGTGCGGGCTTGCCCCGGCCAAGGATAGCTTAAGACCAGAATACCCTCGGCTTCGCCTTCCAGCAGCTGCCCCTGGCTATCGACAATCGCCGGTTTGATGCCAAAAAACGGCAGGGTAGCGGAACCCGGTTTAAGGTCAGTCGCGCCGGGCAAGGGGGTAATCAGAATCCCGCCGGTTTCGGTTTGCCACCAGGTATCAACAATCGGGCAACGTTGCTGACCGACTTGACGGTAATACCATTCCCAGGCTTCGGGATTGATGGGCTCACCGACACTGCCCAGTACCCGCAAAGATTGCCGGCTGGTGGTTTGCAGCCAGGATTCGCCATGTGCCATCAAGGCCCGGATTGCAGTAGGCGCCGTATAAAAGATGCTAACCTGATATTTGTCGATCACTTGCCAGAAACGGTCAGCAGCGGGGTAGGTGGGAACACCTTCAAACATCAGGGTCGTGGCACCGTTACATAACGGCCCGTACAACACATAGGAATGACCGGTCACCCAGCCAATGTCGGCAGTACACCAGTAAATATCGCCATCCTGATAATCGAACACATATTTATGGGTGATCGCCGCATACAGCAAATAACCGCCGGTGGTATGCAAAACGCCTTTCGGTTTACCGGTAGAGCCCGAGGTATACAGAATAAACAGCGGATCTTCGGCATCCATGATTTCGGCTTCACATTCGGCCGATGCGGTTTGCATGGCGCTGTGATAGCAAACATCGCGTTCAGGATCCCAGGGAATCGGGTGACCGCTATTTCTGATCACAATCACAGTCGTCAGATCAGGACACTGCGTTGCCGCCTTGTCGGCATTGATTTTGGAAGGTACCCGCTTGCCACCGCGATAACTTTCATCGGCACAGATCAGCACCCGGCAATCGGCATCGATAATCCGGTCACGGAGCGCATCCGCCGAAAAACCACCAAACACAATCGAATGTACTGCACCTATCCGGCAGCAGGCCAGAATCGCCACCGAGGCTTCGAGGATCATCGGCAGATAAATACAGACCCGGTCACCTTTTTTAACGCCTTGCGCTTTGAGCACATTAGCAAACTTGCAAACCTGATGATGTAACTCACGATAGGTCAATTGCGACTGCTGTTCTGGATCATCGCCTTCCCAAAGAATGGCAATCTGATCGCCGCGTTGGGCCAGATGGCGATCCAGACAATTAACGCTGACATTCAGCTTGCCGCCCTGGAACCAGTTGATATGGCCTTGCCGGTAATCATGATCCAGTACTTGCTGCCAGGGCTGATGCCAATCTAAAAACTCAGTCGCCTGTTGTGCCCAGAAGGTTTCGGGATCATCGAGCGACTGCTGATATAACTCAGCATAACGCTCGGCATTGATATGTGTTTTTTCCGCCATTGAGGCTTTTACAGAATAGATTGAAATGTCGGACATAATTAAAAGCCAATAAACAGATAAAACCTGAAATATAAATTAATAGACTATTTTAGTTTAAATAGGTGGTTGTTATACGCAACTACAATACAATCTTCACGTATCTCTTTTAAGTCAAGCATGTCTTTTATTCGCTGCCCGACTGTATATTTGATCATATCAATTATTACAAAACGCTTGCTGACATCAGGGTTATAAGCCAGCACATTAATATTTAAACGCGGCAGTAATGGTTTATCTTCCAAGGCCAGATCATTGAAATACGGCAAATCATTTTGCTTGATTGGCTCTGTCGGTTTTTCAATCGGCGGCGGCAATATTGGCTCTGCTTCAGTATCAACCATGCTCAATGGCGTTTTGTTGCTAGTTTGAACCGCAGTTTCCTCAGGCAATACTGCCTGGACTTTTTCCTTGGTGGCAGTTTGTTCAATCTTTGCTGCTTCAGCAAGCATTTTGAGTTTTTCGGCTTCCGCTTTAACTCTTTCAGTTTCGGCGAGTGTCTGCAAAGCTTGAGCAATCGATGGAGACTCGGATTGCTGAAGTGTCTTTTGCGGCATTTCAGCCCCGGATTGACTGGACTGATTAACGATTTTCTGGTCGAATCGTAGTTGATTGCCGAATAAAAAATACAAAATAAGGCTGATATTGGTGATGATTAATATCGGGATATATTTTCTGCTGCCACCTGATTTTGATGGCTGATTAATCATTACTCTATTAGACAGATTATCCGGCTTGAGCGCCTGACGTTCCTGTTCCGACTTGCGTAGTGCGTTAAGAATATAGGACATAATTAATTAATGATTTTCAAATAAACCGAATCAGCACTGCTTTTTTCATTTTGCATATAAATCAGTGTCTTGGCACCAACAATACCATCCGGAGTCAAGTCATGCTGACTCTGATAATTAATGATTTTTTGTTTTAATAATTCATCAAAAAACTGAGGATTCGATAAGGGTTCTATCGGGATATTACTGATTTCAGATAATTGCTTACGAAGCCAGACAATATCATTCGATCTTTGATTGGGGTGTATTTCGATAATACCTACTCGGGATGGATGCCAAAGTAACAAATAATAACCATCCCATAAGCGCTGTATGGTATCTAACGGAAATAATTGCTCTCGATTATTAACCTGAACAATAACCTGGTCTTTATCAAAACCGACCAGAATCACATAATGTCTTTGGCCGTTTTCAGAATTAAGCTCTAGAACCGCAGGACGGTTAAGTTTTTTTAATTCTTCCCAGTTGGCTTTTCCAAGCAGACAATTAAAACCAATAGTCGCCGCATAATTACAATTGACTTCTTTATCGATAGGTACTGTTTTTTTCCAGACCGTCAGCAGTTCGGTCAATGAGGCATTAAATGAAGTCGGTGCAGGTTGTAGCCATTGATTGACCGGATTGAGCGGTGTGGCTTGAATATCTGGCTGATTAACATCAAAAGCATGATCGATTAAGGCGGGATTAGCCAGATAATAACTAATAGCCATTATAATAAGTCCGGCAACTCCGACTGCTTTGATAGCAATCGAGCGACGATAGCCAACTGGAATACCAATAGTTTCCTGTGCAGCCTGATCGAGTATTTTATGGCTTATGGTTCTGGCATTAATCACATAAGCACCCAGCAAGGCACGATCACAGAGAACGTTGATCAAGCGGGGGATACCCAAAGAATACCGATAAATTTTTTTGATAATCGCCGGCTTAAAAATTTCAGGGTCGCCATCACAGACTGTCAGCCTATGCTGTATATAAGCGCTGGTTTCTTGATAGCTAAGTGGCTTTAGATGATAGCGTGCCGTAATTCGCTGATTCAGTTGCCTTAGCTCCTGTCTGGCTAATAAGGCTTTCAACTCTGGCTGGCCAACCAAAACGATCTGCAGCAACTTGGTGTAACTGGTTTCGAGGTTGGTCAGTAATCTTAATTGCTCAAGTACTTCCAAACTCAAATTCTGTGCTTCATCAATCAATAAAACGGTGCGCTTGCCAGTCGCGTTGGTAGCCAGTAAATAGTGATTGATTTTGTCAACCCAGTATTTCAACGAGTCTTGCTGCGGCTCACACTCTATTGCCAATTCGTCACAAATGGTAGACAACAGCTCCACGGCATTTAACTTGGGATTGAGGATGTAGGCCAGATTGATGTTGTCAGGTAATTGCTGCAATAAACAATGACAAAGCGTGGTCTTACCTGTACCTACTTCGCCGGTTAGCGCGATGAAGCCGCCACCGGTGTTCATGCCATAAAGCAAGTGCGCCAAGCCTTCCTGATGGCGTTCGCTCATATACATAAACCGGGGATCGGGCGATATGGAGAAGGGTAAGTCGTTGAGGTGAAAATATTGTTGATACAAAGGCGTTTGTCAGTGATTAGCTAAAGTTGGCTCAGATTCTAACGCATGCTGACTGATCGAAAAAGCCAGGATTGAGAATTTCGAATCACTATCAATAGATTGTGATGACAAGTCTTTTGAGGCGATGCTGGCGAATTTTTATACAATTTAAAAATCACCCTTAGCCATCGGTAACTTAGAGCCGCTTGTCACGGTTTTGTCACAGGGTTATCCACAAGGATTGTGGGTAACTTAGCCTAAAAATTGCTTGGTTATTTTTAATTCAGTGAGATGTAGTGATTAAATTGAATCGGCAAAGGTGATGCCGATGATGACAGCGTAGGGCCGGATTGCCAGACGCTGAATCAAATTACCAAGCAGCAGATGGCCGCAGGGTTATGGACACCGATCATAACTTTGTCATTAATGGCCTTGCGGGTAATTCCCGAATTAAAGCTCAGTAACCAGGGTTTGTTCGACAGTCAGCAATTTGTTTTTAGTTCGCTAATCTTATAAGGATGATTTTTTATGCGTTTTATTAAGACTCTGTTGCACAATCAAAACAGGATTCAGGTTTAAAACTATGACTGATTTAACTCACACAGGCGGATTTCAGGACTCGGACTATCAAACAGCCGGCATTGATCCAATCCGGTCAAAATTATTGCTAGATTATTGCATACCAGCGACCAGCGAGGCCCTGGAGCCCCTGGCTGAGGCGGTGATGCAGGTACTGATTGCAGACAGCGAGTTAAGTTTTCAGATTAATTTATGTCTGGAAGAGCTGGTGATCAATGTCATTGATCACGGCCTTAAAGATCAAGCTGATCATGTCATTTATATTCAGATCAGACAGGTGGAACGCGCATTGCTGATACTGGTCAAAGACGATGCGCCCTGCTTTGATCCCTTTACCAGTGCGCCACAACCCAACCTAGCCCTGGATGTCGAGGACCGGCCGGTCGGCGGACTGGGGGTGTTTCTGATCAAGCAATTCATGGACGATTGTCAGGCTTATTACGACGGCACCGGCAATCTGATCGTGTTGCGCAAGGCTTTTGGCCAGCAACGCTGACTAATATCAGCTGATCTCTGCCAGCGAATCGGTAATTTTAACTAAGCTATGACGCCGAACATATCAAATACCGATTTCAGATTGCCGCCCACATTCGCCAGGCAGTCCGCACCATTCGGTTGCTTTCAGCAGTTTGGCCATCATTAACTGGCTGCGCAAACCCGCACTGCTTAGGCCTAATGCCGACGGCATCGTGACTCACAGCCTGTAACTGACTCGGTAGTTTGAACAGTCAGTGGATTCGGCTTGAGTGATGATCAATGCTTCGCCCCGTTTGTCAGGCGGTGGTGATTACGATCCCGGGTCTGGGGGGCTGTCAGTATTGAAACCGCTTGACTTAAGCGGATAGCAATCGCCGCCTTAACGGCTGTCGATCAGTGCCAGCACCCGAGCCGGAAAACCGCTACCCTGTTCGACATTCGGCCAACTGACGATCACCAGCGCTCCCGATTCCGGAACCTGATCCAGATTATTCAGCATTTCAATCTGATAATGGTTGTGCGAGAGAATATAGAATTCCAGCGAGTAATCGTCTTGCGTCGTCGAGACGCCGGGATCGGTATCGGTGGTTTCATGACCGGAAGCGGTGATGCCGCGTTGTTCATACAGATAACGCAAGGCTTCGAGCGACCAGCCGGGATAATGGTTAACGCCGTTGGCATCCTGATTCTGCATACTGGCCTGATCCGGCCAGCGTTTTGACCAGTCGGTACGCATCGCTACAAAGCTGCCTTTGGGAACCGGGCCGTGCTGTTGCTCCCAGTGTTTGATGTCGGCAACAGACAGCGTGTAGTCGGCATTTTGTTCGACCTGCTGATGAACATCAATCACCACCAGTGGCAACAGCATTTCTTCCAGCGGAATCTGATCCAGGTTGCGTAAACCAGCAACGAAATGGCTGGGCGGATCAATATGGGTACCCCATTGACCGACATGACAATATTGTTCAGCTTTGAAACCACTGTTTTGGTAATCGAACAGGGTGCTACGCGTAGCGGGCGGAAAACCACTCCAGTGCGGAATATCGCTGGCCAGAGGATGCGATAAATCCACCAGTTTGAGGTGTTTAAAGGTGTTGATCAGCGAGTTGTCGACAGGTCCGGCAATAATCCGACTGCTGCTAAGTATCAATAAGCCGGCCAGCAAGCTTTTTGAGAGCGTGTTCGTCATAACAGTTGAGCAGGCCGCGCTTACAGATGCAAAAGGGTATCTTCCAGCGAAGAATAGTGGCTGATGATTTTGCTGAACCCGGTAATTTCGAACACGGTTAAAACCGATGGATTCAGATTACAAACCGTCAGGCTGCCGCTGAGATCAATCAG
>CAIUWU010000132.1 GCA_903902945.1 uncultured Pseudomonadota bacterium | reverse complement strand
GTTTACGCCGGAACCAGGAGGTCAGGTCATACCATATACGCTCAAAAGAATTCACGACCTCATTTTATAGAACATTTGATCTGTGGTCAATAGGGGAGTTTTCTAATGTTGGGTAGACCGATTGCTATGTGGTTTATATTCGTATTTTTTTGTCAAAAGTGCTAAAAAATAAGGATAGCCATGAGCGATTTTGGTTGAAAGACATTGTAGCAATGATGAAAGAAAGCGGAATCATCGTTTATGCTGTCGGTGAAGGTGATCTAGGGCAAATAGAATTGCTTACCCTCATCCCTCGACACCGGATTGTTCCTCTGAATATCCCATTTTTTAGAAGAATTTCTGTCATCCATCCCTGTTAATTCTTGTCTACAACCTGTCGGTTGCGGGATAGCTCACTTTTCCTGCGGGTAATTTCGTTATTAAGATATGTGGCCTGAACATCATTGCTCTTTTTTGTGCTATCTAAAATCGATACGATCAAAAAGATACAAAATATGAACAGGATAGCCACCAGGATAGTAATGAACCCGGTCATCCCAAATGATAATGCGCTCATCGCCCAGGCCAGACCCAGGAAAATCAACCATGTACATCCTGTAGCGGCGGATTTTGGAAAAGGTTCAAGATTAGCCTTTTGCTGAGTCAACTCATCAATTTCTTTTATGAGCCGTACGATGGCCAGTTCAGAAGCAGTCTTGTCAACTCCCGCCTGAACGCGTTTTATCCCTGCTATCACCGGGACCAGCGAAACGGTTCCCCCGCTGCGTTTGACAATTTGCTCCGTGCCGCAGTAGGCGCAGGCAAACCGATCGATTTCCGTGGTTATTTGCAGTTTTCCCCCGCAAGATGCGCAGGTAAGTACAAATACATCGCTCATTTATTGATACCCATGTAAACGAACGTGGTCAGAATTATTGCCTGAACTTGGCTTGGATCATGTCAGCGAAAGTCATCTGATTTTTTGGCCACTTGCCAGTCCAAAGGTAATGGAGTGAATCGCGAACATCCCAAATGCACGATCCCCAATAGAAAAATGCCGGCCAAAGCCAACCACGGTCAAGACCCGCATTTACCATTCTCAATAAGCCAAAGAATAACAGCGTTGATATCGTAAATGGCGCGAGAACGATGGCAAGATTTTTCCATTTCGATGACACATGCGTGAAATAAACCCGGTCTGGCTGAGCCTGGATGGGAATCCCGAGCAATCGGGCTGCTAACAAATGCCAGATTTCATGGGTCCACCCAGCCTGCCGCATAACTTCAAAAAGCACATGAACGGCTTGGGCGCTGACTGATACAGCCTTTTTCTGTTTCGCCATCCGTTTGTTAATTCGCGTCCGCTTAATACCTTGTCCCATTACCACAACTCCCCGAAAGGCGGTTTCTTTAGTCCGCCCAATCCTTTGCGATAACCTCCGCCTGTTCCAACACGGTTTGAGTTGCTTTTTCTTGTTTGTCGGGTGGATAGCCATATTTACGTAAAATTCGCTTGACGAGCACGCGCAGCTTGGCACGCACCGTTTCACGAACCGTCCAGTCAATGGTTGCATTGCTACGGACGGTTTCGACCAGTTCTCTGGCAATCTTTTTCAATGCATCGTCGCCTAACACTTTTACGGCGCTGTCGTTGACTTCGAGTGCATCGTAGAAGGCAATCTCATCTTCGCTGAGGTTGAGCCGCTCACCACGTTTTTGAGCTTCACGCATTTCCTCTGCCAGCTTAATCAGTTCAGCGATAACCTCAGCAGATTCAAGCGTACGGTTTTGATAAGAGTGGATGGTGCGTTCGAGCAATTCGGTGAAGGAGCGAGACTGCACCAGGTTCTTGCTTGTGCGCATTTTCAGTTCGTCGTTGAGCAACTTGCGCAGCAGTTCAATGGCCAGGTTCTTTTGCGGCATATCTTTGATTTCCGCAAGGAACTCGTCCGAAAGGATCGAGATTTCAGGTTTCTTTAGACCCGCGGCGGCAAAAATATCGATCACCTGGTCGCTGGCGGCGACGGCGCGGGAAAGAATCTGCCGAATAGCTTGGTCAAGGTCTTCTGCGCTATGCTCGCCGTCCACCGTAGATTTTATAAAGGCCGCGCGCACCGCCTGGAAGAAGGC
>CAIUWU010000131.1 GCA_903902945.1 uncultured Pseudomonadota bacterium | reverse complement strand
TCCCGGCAATCCCTGCTGCTATCAACACTTAAACTGAAACCGTTAATTCACCCAGCACCCGGCCCCAACCAACACTGTTCATGCGTCGGCATCGACCTGATCAGTGACAACATTTAGCAACCCTTGGCGGCCGAATCGGGCCGCATCGGCCAGCGTGTATTTGTCCAGTACCGACATGAATGCCAGTTGCGCTTCATACAGCACGCCTTTCAGAAAACAGCCGCGAATCAAACGGCATTCATTAGTCGACAGGTCAAAGCATTCAACCAGATTCATGTTCAGCTCGGTTTTACGCACCAGCTCACCCAGGCCGATACTCTGTGGCGGTCTGGCCAGCTGAATGCCGCCCCCTTTGCCACGGGTGGCCATGACATAACCTTCGCTAGTCAAGGTAGCCACGATCTTGATCAGATGATTTTTGGAAATTTGGTGGTAATCGGCCACTTCGGCAATCGTCGCCATTCCCGGTTCTGGCAGACGCGCCAAATAAATCAGGAGCCGCAAAGAGTAATCGGTAAATTGTGTCAGTTGCATCCTTACTCCTGTATTAGAAAGGCTTGCAGGCCAGAGTGCCGCGCAACACTGAAAACAGAATTGACCAGAACCGCAAGCCGCTTTAATATGCATTCTAAATGCAACTTATAAAAACATATCCAAACCCCTAAAGCAAAGCAAGGCCTTATAAGTTGCATTTTATTTATATTTTTAATCCCGGGAGAGTCGTATGTCACAGTCTGAATCCTTGTATGAACAATTAGGCGGCGCTGATGCCGTTAACGCTGCTGTCGATATTTTTTATCGCAAAGTGCTTGCCGACGACCGCATCAACGCTTTTTTTGAAAACATTGATATGGCCAAACAAGCGGCCAAACAAAAAGCTTTTTTAACCATGGCATTTGGTGGGCCGCATCATTACACCGGCTTGGATATGCGCCGGGGCCATGCCCATCTGGTGGCACGCGGCCTCAATGATACCCATGTTGATGCGGTAATTGAAAACTTGGGCGCAACTTTACGCGAACTGGGTGTGTCCGAACCCCTGATTGCTCAGGTAGCCGCGATTGCCGAAAGCACCCGCGATGATGTGCTGGGCCGCTAAGCCGTTTCGAAACGGCACCCGGCTTATCAGCAGTAATACAGCTCTATAGCCAGGCTATGGAAACGATCACTTTGATTGAACCGGTTGCGCTTGAAAACTTTCTGGTCACTTTTATAAGTGCCGGTTTAGTGATTGTTGCCGCGACCGGTTACGCCGTCTGTTACGCCTTATCCCAAAGCAGACCCCACGCTTATCTCAGACTTATCGCCTACCTGTGCTATGCCATTTTACTGACCAGCCTATGGGTTTTAAGCCGTAGTGCCAATTTTTCGGATAGCTGGCTGCTGCTATCTCTGCTGATGGCAGCCGGCTATTTCTTTGCTCCGATCGGGATTTGGCATTTATGCACCAGAACCCATCATCACCAATAACGAGAATACATCATGAAGCAGACACCTCAATGGGCTCTGGAATCATTCTGGAAAAAAGTGGCTATCTGGGTTACCGCAGGTTCATTTTTGATTCTGATAGTCCTGACGCTGGACTCGCTGCAGCAAACCGAAGTCGGCGGCAGCCGGGTTCCCAAATTCTCGGTAATCAATCAAAAAATCGATTACCGCTATCAGGAAAAACAACACCGCTCGATACCGGTGATTGGCGGTGAAGAACTGCTGTTCGGCAAATCATTCAGCGAAGAAGAAGCCCGGGCACTGGTGGATCTGGGCAAGAAAACCGTGCAGGCCAAAAACTGCATGAACTGTCACACGCTGCTGGGTAATGGCGCTTATTACGCGCCGGACCTGACCAAAGCCTGGCTGGATAAAGGCTGGATCAGTGTCGAAGCCCGCGAAGATCTGATGCAGCGATTCCTGCTCGACCCCGAAAACAATGCCCGCACCTTTGGCAGCAACCGCAAAATGCCCAACCAGAATCTGAGCGCCGAAGAGGCTCGCGGCGTGATGGCGTTTCTGAAATGGATGTCCGGTATTGATACCAACGGTTTCCCTTATCAATTCAAAACCCTCTATGGCGAGGAATAAGTCATGAACGGCATCAATTTATTGCAACAAGCCAGACACTGCGGTGAACGTTTCAGCGCCAGCACCGGCCTGAACAGCGACAATCTGACTTCGGGTCAGAAACTGGCGGTTAATTATTTTACGGTGGCCGTGATTTTGTTCATTGCCCAGATTCTGTTCGGCCTGCTGGCAGCCATGCAATTTATCTGGCCGGCTTTTCTGCTGGATATCCTCGATTTCAACGTTAACCGCATGGTGCATATCAATGCCATGGTGGTCTGGATGCTGTACGGCTTTATCGGCAGTATTTACTGGTTACTGGAAGACGAAAGCCAGACCGAAATCGTCGGTCTGCCATTGGGTCGCCTGGCGTTTTGGGTACTCACCGCTGCCGTGACGGTTGTGGTGCTGGTGTATTTGCTGATTCAGACCGGTGCCGGCAAAGATTCCAGTCTGTGGCTGATCAACGAGGGCCGCGAATATATCGAAGCGCCGCGCTGGGCCGACATTGGTATCGTAATTGTGATGCTGGTGTTTTTTTATAACGTCGTCGCTACCTTCAGCAAAGGCCGGTGGTCGGGGATTGCCGGCGTATTAACCCTGGATCTGGTGGCGCTGGCCGGTTTATATCTGGCGGGCATGGTCTATATGACCAATCTCAGCCAGGATCAGTACTGGTGGTGGTGGGTGATTCACCTGTGGGTTGAAGCCACCTGGGAAGTGCTGGTCGGGGTGATCATGGCTTGGACACTGATGAAACTGCTGGGAGTCAGACGCCAGATCGTCCAGACTTGGCTGTATATTGAAGTCGCGCTAATGTTTGGTTCCGGCATTCTGGGGCTGGGTCATCATTACTTCTGGATCGGCACCCCGGATTACTGGCTGACCATCGGCGGCTTTTTCTCGGCGCTGGAACCGATTCCGCTGGTGGCAATGGTGGTTCATGCCATCTATGACACTGGCCGCCATAGCTTTAAAAACAGTAATCATCCGGCGCTGGCTTGGGTGATCGCTCATGCCTTCGGCAACTTTCTCGGCGCTGGCGTCTGGGGCTTCATGCACACGCTGCCGCAAATCAATCTGTATACCCACGGCACCCAATGGTCGGCCTCTCATGGTCATCTGGCTTTCTTCGGGGCTTATGCCACGATCAATATCGCCTTTTTCTATCTGGCGATTCAGCATTGGCGCGGCAATATCTGGATGGGTGAAGAGATTGAACACGCCTGGCGCTGGAAATGGGCCATCGCCCTGCTGAATATCGGTGTCATGGGCATGACCGTGGCGCTGCTGATTGCCGGTTATGAACAGTCGTTTATTGAACGCGCGCTTGAAGGTTCGAGCTGGGCCGGTTATTTCAGCGGCCAGAATCATCCTGCTTTTCAAAATGCGATGGTGTGGCGACTGCTATTTGGTGTAGTGACGGCTGCCGGCCTGGGTTTGCTGGTGTGGGATTTATTAACCATAGGCAAAACCGAAACCCGCCTGGCCAAAGTGATTGGCGCTGAATCAGCCGAATCATAGGCTGCAGCGCTATCCCAGCTCATGGGCTTTAAAGAGCAATGCCGGCTGACACTGGCTTGTCTGGTCGCCATTTTGGGTACGGCGGCCTTAAGTCAGCTGCTGCTGCCGGCCTCATCGGCTTTTCTGATGGCATCGATGGGGGCGTCGGCAGTGATTTTGCTGATCTTGCCCGGCAGTCCGGTTGCCCAACCCTGGCCGCTGATCGGTGGCCACTTTTTCTCGGCGCTCATCGGCTTACTGACCTCTCACTACTGCCAAGCGCCGTTACTGGCAATCAGCGTTGCTATGGGCTGGTCGGTATTGCTGATGCTGGGCCTGCGCTGTCTACACCCACCGGGGGCGGCAACTGCACTGGCACCGATAGTCAGCCCGCCAATCAGTCATCAGCCGGAAATGCTGCTGGCGCAACTGAGCCTGAATCTCGGTATGTTGTTGCTCATGACACTGCTGATCCACCGGCTCTGGTTAAGACACCCCTACCCCGCCTCGCAACTGGCAGCCAAACTCCCTGAGCACATTCGTGTCAGCAATCAGGATCTGCAACAAGCCATCAGTGCGGTGGATTACAGGGTGGATATCAGCAGCGCTGAATTAGCCGAGATTCTGAACCGGCTGCAACTCAGGGCGTTTCAGCTGGATAGCGGCAACCTGAGTTGCGGCGACATCATGAGCGCCGCGACCACGACGCTGTTTTACGATACAGACACCGCCAGCGCCTGGAACCTGCTGCAGCAATCCGGACTACACAGCCTGCCGGTCGTGGATCGCAAACAACACCTGATCGGGATTGTCAGTCGCAGCGATTTTTTTAAACAGCTGAATAACGGTCAGCCCAGCTTTGCCGAACGCTGGCGGACATTCATCACCCCCAGCCAGGAACTGCACACGCCGAAACCCGAGGTAATCGGCCATCTGATGACTCGCCAAGTCTGCAGTCTGGCGGACACGGCACCGGTCAGCAGCGCGGCATCACTGCTACTGGAACACGGTTATTACTTGATTCCGGTCACCGATGCCCGCAACCACTTACTCGGTTGGATTAGCTGGCCCAATCTGTTACGTCTGCTGATGACAAGACTGCGCTAGTCGCTGACAGACTTAAACGCCAATATCTTCATGCCACAAGCCGGGCTGCTGGCCAATAAAGTCAGCCATCAGCGCAATGCAGCTAGCCTCCTGCAGAACCGTGGTTTTGACACCCCGCTGCTGCAACAGTTTTTCCTCCCCCATAAACGTGCGGTTTTCGCCGATGATCACTTCCGGTATGCCATACAGCAAAATAGCCCCGCTGCACATCACACAGGGTGACAGCGTGGTGTACAGCACTGACTGCCGATAAACAGCGGCTGTTAGGCGCCCGGCATTTTCCAGCGCATCCATTTCGCCATGCAAAATGACACTGCCTTGCTGCACCCGGCGGTTATGGCCACGGCCAATGATCTGATTACGGTAAACCAGTACCGATCCAATCGGAATCCCGCCTTCGGCGATACCGCGTTGCGCTTCTTCAATTGCCGCTTGCATGAACTTATCCATTGGTTTGTCTCCGGAGACCGTCAATTTAGGGTTAGCAGTGAAACAGGCTGATCAGGGTTTATCAATGCCTGATTTCCGCATATCCGATTTTCCAACCTTAAGTGATTTTATGCGGCTATTTAAATATCCACTGCCATTGCGTCATAGCGGTGCGTTGCGTATTATCTGCGCGGGCTTCAGCTAATTAGCATGGTTAATTTTTGAGGCTCGCAAGCTTTCGCTATTCAATTTTTAGAGAGTATTTTATGTTCCCAGAGTATCGTGATTTGATTACCCAGCTGAAAACCACCGACAAACATTTCCTGAAACTGTTCGAAAAACACAATGAACTGGATCAAGAAATCAAAAACATGGAATCTCATGTTGAGTCAGGTACAGCGGATGAAATCGAAGTGCTCAAAAAAGAAAAGCTGCTGATTAAAGATCAGCTGCACGACATCCTGAAAAAGGCCAGTGCCGCCTGATATTGACCACCGGAACAGTTTATCTGACAACCAAGCCCGATAAGCTGTTTCGGTAATCCCCCGCCCCCCTCAGGCAACTTGCCCGGCCCTAAGCCATCATCCTGATCATGGGCTTTCTGAAACGCGCCAAAATCCGTTACATCCTGCATCGCTATCCGATCAAACCGGCAATCTGGCTGGCCACACTGCAACAGCTCAAACTGCTGCACCGGCTGAGCGCCGTCGAAAAAGCCCATTTACGCGAACTCAGCACCCGTTTTATTTATTACAAACAATTCATCGGCATTGATCTCGAAATCAGCGAAACCATGCAGGCCTTGATTGCCGCACAGGCTTGTCTGCCAATTCTGCATCTGGGTTTGACTCTGCTGGATGGCTGGAGCGAGATTGTGATTTATCCCCACGCTTTCAGTGTGGAACGGGATGAAACAGACAGCATCGGCGTGGTCCACCACCGCCGTAAATTACTGAGTGGTGAGGCCTGGTATCAAGGCCCGCTGATCCTGTCCTGGCAGGATATTCAGCACGACATCGCGTATCCGGATCGCGGACATAATGTAGTGATTCACGAAATCGCGCACAAACTCGACATGCTCAATGGCCGCTGTAACGGCATGCCGCCGCTGCATCCCGATATGCCGATTACCACTTGGTGCCAGACCCTGACCGAGGCTTACCAACAGCTGCAACGACATCTGGCCCATCACCATCTGACTCGGATCAGCGCCTATGCGGCCCGCAATCCGGCAGAGTTTTTTGCCGTGTTTAGCGAATGCTTCTTCAGTAACCCGCAGTTGCTGGCAACAGAATTTGCCGCAGTCTACCGGCAATATCAGCTGTATTACCGGCAAAATCCTCTGGCAGACACTGTTTAGAAATTGATGAACACCGATGCCATCGCCAGATGATGCATGGTTAGCGTCTGCTGACCGGTACTGGCTTTGACCATATCCAGATACTGATTCATATAGCCTAATTCGGTTCTGACATTGCTGTTGAACGTCCAGCCCAGACCGGCAAAGGCCCGGTTCTGATCGAAGCCGGATTTTCCACCCCAACTGGTAGTATTAACCCGATAAAAGGCTTCATCCCAGGCAATAAAACTCAACCTTTTCTCAAACTCAAACGGATGCATGAATTTGATCATCTGTCTGGGACGCTCGCGGACCTGCTGATCGACGAAATTGGTTTCCCACAGGGTTCGGAAAGTAAACGAGCCAAACTCGGTGGGCAGCACATAACGAAACGCAGGCCACACATCCTGCTGGCCGCGATACTGGGCATTACCGTTTGGGGCACCGGTGGCGGTGTGATTGAGATTCTGGGTTGGCAGCCAGGTATAACCGGCCCAGATGGTGGCGCGGTCCGATAAGGAATAACCCACCGCAGTTCTGAGCATGCCCTGATACCAGTGATCCCAGTTTCCATCAAATCGTGACTGAGTCTCCAGCCAGATCCGGCCATTTTTTAACGAAGGATCGAAAGCGCCCATACTACCTTCGGCCACCGCCTGTAGCCAGGCGCCGCTGTCTTCGATTAGCTCTCCGGCCTGAGCGGCTTGCTGATTGAAAACAGCCCACGACAACATTCCTGCCATCGCTATTTTTTGATAAACATTCCGCATAAACACCTCAGATACTGATTAAAACTGCCTTTGCCAAGCCAGAACCGTGCCATATTACAAAAGCCGATAATCATGAGCATTTTTTATAGGTCTAATCGCAGAGCTTGGTGTATAAGCACCGTCTGCCGGCTGATATCAACCATCAGCAGCGCTTGCCGACAGCATCTGGCAGCGATCCGCTGCCTTTGCACTGGCATGGTTACTGCTATGTTTAAAAACCTTTAATTAGCAACTCTCTCAACATCATGTATTCGCGCGTTTCAACGGTTAACGCAACAGGCCTTGCCGGCCTGTTGTTGGTGTTAGGTCTTAACACAGCTGCGGCATCACAAACGCATGGCGAAAGCGAGCTGGCAATCGGTCATCGTGAACGCTTGCTGGTACTGGCGCCGCATCCCGATGACGAAAGCCTGAGCTCTGCCGGTTTGATCAGACGGGTGTTTGCCAATGGCGGCAGCGTCAGATCGGTGGTGGTCACTTCCGGTGATGCTTATGTCGGGGCCGTGATCCAGGAAACCGGCAAAGCCCATCCTGCTGCAGCCGATTATCTGGCTTACGGTGAACAACGCCTGGACGAATCGCGCAAAGCCGCGCGGGTGTTGGGTAATGGTTTTCTGCACCTGGATTTACTGGGATTTTCCGACGGCAGTATTTATGCAACGCTGATCAATCACTGGCATAAACAGCATCCGATGCGTTCGGAATACACCGGCTTCGACCACGTTCCCTACCCCAAAACCATAGACCGCGGCATGGCGCAGGATGGTGAAGATTTACGCAACGAATTGCTGGCGATTTTGCGCGACACGAAACCCACCCTCATCAGTTTTCCCGACGTGATGGAAAATGATTCTGATCATGCCGGCCTGGGTCTGTTTATGTTGCTGGCGATTCACGACTGGCTGGCAGAATCGGCTCAACCAGCGCAGAGGCCCAGGATGCTGGCCTATCTGATTCACTGGCAAAACCACTGGCCCAAGGGGTCGGACTGGGGGATTGCATTAGACTGGAGCGATCAACCATTAATGCTGCCCGATGATCTGCCGTTACGCGGTCATAGCCGCCAGTGCCTGAGCCTGACCGACAATGAAATCCGGCTGAAACGTGAAGCACTGGCGCAGTACCAGACTCAGCAACGGGCAATGGGCGATTTCTTATCGGCCTTCGTCCGTAAAACCGAATGCTTTACCGTACTGAATCCGGCCAGCACTCACAGTATTGAAAATGTACTGGAACACTGGCGTCATGTCCGCAAACAGTTCGATAACCATCCCTTGAGTCGCCGCCTGCTGACGATAACAGTGCATGGCAAAAACCCTGATTGGCCGTGATTCCGACCGGATTATTGTGTTGTACGTTAGTCGAATCTTATTTAATGGAACGGACACTCGCTACCTGTAACCCTAATTCACTCAGCCGGTAGGAGCGTCAATATGAAAGCTAACACAACCGGCTTAGGTATCAATTTTTATGATCAGCTAAAAGCGGCTTAACGCTTTGAACGTCACTACCATGATCCGATGTCATGATCCGATGTCATGATTCAAAAACTGTTCCGACATCTCGTCCTTGAGGCTAACCCCCGAAAGACCAAATTGCATAGCTTGCTGACTAAGATATAAAAGTTTGGCTGCCGCTGCTTGATAGGTCATGCCATGGGGAGGACGAATGTTGGAGAGACAATTACGCTCCGCATCGGTATTGCTTGTCTGTGGATTATAGGTTAGATAAACCCCCAGGCTGTCTGAGGCGCTCAGGCCAGGACGTTCTCCTACGATGATCACTGCTATACGGGCTTTGAGAATTGATCCAATTTCATCTGCCAAGGCTACTCTTCCGTTTGCCACCAGACAAACCGGGCTCAACGTCATAAAACGACTGGTATAGGCATCAGTAATGGCTTTCAGCAATCCTAACCCGTGATTATTGATGGCGGTCGAAGACAAACCGTTACTGACAATTAGCCCAATATCAAACGACTTTGTTGTTTCTGACTGTAGTTTTTTACGGCTATCATCATCCAGTTGACGACCTAAATG
>CAIUWU010000130.1 GCA_903902945.1 uncultured Pseudomonadota bacterium | reverse complement strand
TTGCTGGAGGATGCTGAAGCAGGCATCAGGGCTTGGGCCGATCAGCGTTGGTAGGCCATAGCTGTTACATCTCTTCAATACGAATCCAACCAACTCGCTGTAAATCCTTGTAACTCAATCAGCTTCACCCCGAGTTATAAATAAATCTGGTGTACGGGCCAAGGGTTGAATGAGGTGGTGCCCTCTGCTGAAATAAGATTGTGAAGATCGAATAACAGCAACAATGAGAGACACCATGAACAAAGATAATGCAAAAGAGTGGGATAGTGCCAGCTCGCTAAGCGATCCTTTGACGGATTTATTGAAAACGGGCGCTAGAGCCTTGATTCAACAGGCCGTTGACGCGGAGTTACAAGCGTTTCTGGGCAACTATGCCCATGTCACCGATTTACGTGGTCGGCAAACCGTGGTGCGTAACGGCTATTTACCGGAGCGGGAGATCGTGACGGGTGTGGGTAACGTGACGGTCAAAATGCCCAAGGTTCGAGATCGTTCCGGCGGTGGAATCAAGTTCAACTCGTCATTGGTACCGCCGTACGTCCGTAAAGCCAAACGAGTGGAAGCGGCCTTGCCCTGGCTCTATTTGCGCGGGATTTCCACCGGCGACATGCAGCCCACCTTATCGGTATTGTTGGGTGATGATGCCAAAGGCTTGTCGCCTGCTGTGGTCAGCCGCTTGAAAGCCCAATGGGCGGATGATTACCTGGCCTGGAACCGGCGGGATTTGTCGAAGGAACGCTATGTATATGTCTGGGCCGATGGTATCTATTCGACCCTGCGGGGCGAGGATGATCGGTTGTGCCTATTGGTCATTATTGGTGTCAACGAACAGGGCGAAAAGCGCTTGCTGGCCTTATCAGACGGTTATCGGGAATCGAAGGCATCGTGGCTGAGTGTTTTGCAGGATATGCAAGCTCGAGGCTTACAGGATGCACCGAAACTGGCCACGGGCGACGGCGCATTGGGGTTTTGGGCGGCACTCAACGAAGCTTGGCCAACCACGCAACACCAGCGCTGCTGGGTGCATAAGACGGCGAATGTGTTGGCTGCACTACCCGATTCGATTCAAGGCAAAGCCAAGGCGGGGCTGAAAGAAATTTGGATGGCGGAAACCAAAGCCCAGGCAAATAAAGCCTTCGACACTTTCTTGCGTGACTTTGAGGCCAAGTATCCCAAGGCGGCAACTGTGCTAGCAAAAGATCGTGAACCTCTTCTGGCCTTTTACGACTTCCCCGCCGAACACTGGATACACATACGTACGACGAATCCAATTGAATCAACCTTTGCTACGATTCGCCATCGAACTACCCGCACCAAGAATTGTGTGTCGAGGAATACGTTATTGGGCTTGGTATTTCAGTTAACACTGATCGCCGAAAAAGGATGGCGCAAAATACGTGGATTTAAACGGTTGCCGGATGTGATTGAGGGCGCCCGTTTTCAGGATGGCATTGCCATCGTCACGGGACCGGAAAAAACAGTAGAAACTCAGCAGATAGCCGCCTGATTCAAATCAGCCATACACCAGATTTGACTATTTCTCTAAATCAGATCAGTACCACCGTGACATCACAGCCTAGTTTTTATGAGGATGGTAGAAGTCCAAACCATTTCTCATTGCACTATAGACAAACACGTTATGGCTGTTACCAAGACCAAGTTCATAAGCGCCAAGCCTCAGAAAATGAGTCGTTAGTTGCGCCATGATGACTTTATTTTCTAGCGCTCGTCCATATATCTCGGTTTATCAATCTTTCAGCTTTATTGGTTGTCTGAACAATAACTTCGTTTAGAGGTGAAACATGAATGTTAATTCAAGCCCTGACCCTATCGTCAGACGCATGCTCGTGTTAGGCGCTATCTGCGCTTCGTTGATTTTGCTCTGGAAAGTCACCCCTATTTTCGAAGACTTAATAGCCCCACAAGAAGCACCTGCGCGAACGATTACCGCGAGAGGTGATCTCGCTGCCGACGAAAAAAACACCATTGAGCTATTCGAAAAATCAAGAGACTCCGTGGTTGCAATTACGCCTGTTTCGCCGACAGTT
>CAIUWU010000129.1 GCA_903902945.1 uncultured Pseudomonadota bacterium | reverse complement strand
TGGTTTTTAAAATATTTGAAGAAATCCGAATTCGGTTCCAACACCATTATGTTGCCATTTTTACCCAAGCTTTGCTTGTAGGCAATCATGCTACGGTAGAAAGTATAAAACTCGCTGTCTTCGGTTGATGCTTTGGCAAGCAGTTCTGCGGCTTTGGCATCGCCTTCACCGCGCAGGATTTCTGAATCGCGGTAAGCATTGGCCAGAATGATTTCACGCTGTTTATCAGCATCGGCACGAATTCGCTCTGCCGCTTCCGAGCCTTGCGAACGGAATTCACGGGCAACCCGCGCACGTTCGGCATCCATCCGCTCGTAAACCGAGGAACTGACTTCGCTGGGCAGGTCGATACGTTTGACCTGAACATCAACAATGTTAATGCCCAGTTTAGCCGCATGCGGTGACACATTGGTGATCAGCGCTTCGCGAATCACGCTGCGATCACTGGAAACCAGTTGTTTGATTTCACGTTTGCTGAATTCGCTGCGGAAGGCGTCTTTAATGATCTGGTCCAAACGGATGTTGGCCTGATTTACATCGCCAGCGACCGTAGTGTAAAAGGTTTTGACATCACCGATGCGCCATTTGACAAACGAATCGACGATGACGTTTTTCTTTTCTGCGGTCAGGAAGCGTTCCGGGGTGGAATCCATGGTCAGAATTCGGGCGTCGAATTTCTTGACATTATTAATGAAAGGCCATTTGAAATGCATGCCGGGCTGAAAATCAGCGCCGACGATTTCGCCCAACTGGAATTTAATGACCCGTTCGGTTTCCGTGACGGTAAATACCGAGGTTGAAATCACCACGATTAATGCGCCGATACCGACTAATAATTTATTGCCCATGTTAGCGTCCTCTTACATCGCGTTCGCGACTGTTTGCCCGGGTATCGATTTTGCTGTCTTTGCCTGCCGGTTGCGTCGCTGGTGCCGGGGTTGGATCATGCGGCTGAGTGACGACAGGTGCGCTGGGGGTCGCAGTTGCAGCAGGATTCAGTTTGTCGAGCGGCAGATACATGACATTGTTGCCACCTTTGACATCGACCACCACATTGTTGGATTTTTCCAGCACGGATTCCATGGTTTCGATATACATCCGCTGTTTGGTGATTGCCGGGGCTTTTTTGTATTCGGTCAGCAACTGACTGAAGCGGCTGATATCGCCGGCAGCTTGAGCCATGGCTTTTTCTTTGTAGGCTTCCGCTTCCTGAACAATCCGTGACGCGGCACCGCGGGCTTTGGGCACTACATCGTTGGCATAGGCTTCTGCTTCGTTGATCAGGCGTTGTTTGTCTTCGCGAGCCTTGATGGCGTCTTCAAAAGAACCCTGTACCTGTTCCGGTGGCTGGGCGTCCTGCAGGTTGACACTGGTAATCAAGATACCGGCTTTATAGGCATCCATCACCGACTGAATTTCGGATTTGATGGCAGCCACGATCTCGCTGCGACCTTCGGTCAGTACGAAGTCCATGTCGCTGCGGCCAATCACGCCACGCTCAACACTTTCGGTGACCTGTTTCAGCGTGGAAGCCGGGTCGAGAACGCTGAAGGCATAGTCTTTGGCGTCTTTGACCTGATATTGCACCGCCAAACGGACGTCGACGATATTTTCATCTTTAGTCAGCATCATGGCTTCTTTAGGCACTGACCCCATCGCCTGACCACCACCGGAACGGTAGCCGACTTCGATGAAGCGTTGTTGTTCGACATTGATTACTTGAACTTGATCGATCGGGGCAGGGATATGCCAGTTTAAGCCGGGTTGGGTGGTGTTGACATAAGCACCCAGACGGGTAACCACGCCACGAGTGCCTTCATCGACAATATAAAAACCACTCAAACCCCAGATGACCGCTGCGCCAGCCACTACCAAGCCAAAGCCTTTGCCTGATGAAGGTGTCTGGTTGTTTCTGGGCTCTGAACTGCCGCCGAACAGACCGGATAGTTTTTCTTGTAAGGATTTGATGACGGCGTCTAGGTCTGGAGGACCATTTTCATCATTACGACCACTCCAGGGGTCTTTTTTGTCTCCGCCAGGCTCATTCCAAGACATATAGGCTTACTCCAAATGGATTTTAATATGCTAAAAGCCGCATTCGCGGCTGTTGGTTTATCACTGATTTTTCAGCCATCAGCAGAACCATAGCCCGGCATTCTACCGTAAATTGGTCAATGCCGAGCAAATAACTCGGTATTTTCAGCACAGTGATACATTGCTGTTTAAACAGTTTCTACCTGGATGTTTTTTAGCAAACCCAGATGTTTTTGATCTATTTCAATGGTTAACCAGGTGTTGCCATGATCGTCGGTGCTTTCATCGATAATTCTTACGAATTCAAAAAGCTTGGCTTTGATACCCATTTGACTGGGTGGTAGAAAACATCTGCGAATTACTTTACTGCTGGTGAATAACTGGCCCAATGCCTGCTGTAATAAATCGCAACCGAGATGGTTTTGTGCTGATAGCCAGACGGCAATTGGTGTGCCGTCATCGGCATAGTCAATGTGAGGGCTGACCTGGTCCAGTAAATCGATTTTGTTATAAACCCTTAGTTGGGGAATTTTGTCGGCTTCTATATCTTTCAGAACCTGATTGACCTGAAAAATGGTGTCGTCACGGTCTTCAGCGGCAGCATCAATCACATGTAACAATAAATCAGCTTCACTGGCTTCTTGCAGGGTCGAGCGGAAAGCGGCGACCAGTTCATGCGGGAGATGGCGGATAAAACCCACGGTATCTGCCAGAATCAGTTCGCTGCCATTACCTAGTGTCAGCTGACGTAGCGTCGGGTCGAGCGTTGCGAACAGCTGGTTGGCGGCATAAATCCCGGCGCCGGTCAGGGTGTTGAACAGTGTCGATTTACCCGCGTTGGTGTAGCCGACCAGTGATACGGTGGGAATCTCGGCTTTTTTACGTTTGCTGCGGCTCTGGTGGCGTTGCTTCTGGACTTTTTCCAGACGTTGCTGGATTTGTTTGATGCGGGCGCCCAGCAGACGGCGGTCGGTTTCCAGCTGGGTTTCCCCCGGACCTCGTAAACCGATGCCGCCTTTCTGCCGTTCAAGGTGGGTCCAGCCGCGAATCAGCCGGGTAGATAAGTGTTTTAGTTGAGCCAGTTCAACTTGCAGCTTGCCTTCAAAGGTTTGAGCCCGTTGCGCAAAAATATCCAGAATCAGGCCGTTGCGGTCGACAACGCGTACCGATAGTGCTTTTTCAATATTGCGTTCCTGACTGGGCGTCAAAGGAT
>CAIUWU010000128.1 GCA_903902945.1 uncultured Pseudomonadota bacterium | reverse complement strand
GACTCTAATCAGCACACTGCTGGCGTCCATCAGTTTGATGCTGGGTTGGCAGCTGTGGCGCAGCAAACCGCCGCTTCAGACGCTAGCCAAGCCATCGGCCAGCATGCCAGTCAGCGTACCAGTCAGCATGCCCACGGCTGCATCAGTGTCGGTATTGCCTGCTGATGCTGACGATGATTTTGGTTTTAATTTTGATCCCGGCAAAAATACGCCGCCGGCTTCCTCGGGTTTCGATAGCAGTGATGCAGAGTGGACCGCTGATGATGAGCTGGAGAGCAAGATTGATCTGGCTAAAGCCTATTTGGATATGGATGATCTGGAAATGGCCAGAACCATTTGTGAGCAGGTTTTGCTGGATGGCAATCCGCTGCAGCAGGCGCTGGCGCAAACTTTACTGGATGAAATAAAGAGCCGTCACGCTTAAAAGCTGTATCCGCGACCACAAGATCATTTAAGACAGTCATAAAAAAGCCCCGCTGCCTTTCGGTAGCGGGGCTTTTGTTTAGCTGTATCAGTCGGATGAATTACATCATGCCGCCCATACCACCCATGCCGCCCATATCTGGCATTGCAGGGCCTTTGTTATCAGACGGTGCATCAGCAATCATCACTTCGGTGGTAATCATCAGACCGGCAACCGATGCGGCGTTTTGCAACGCTGAACGAGTTACTTTGGCAGGGTCCAGAATACCCATTGCGATCATGTCGCCGTATTCACCGGTGGCTGCGTTGTAACCGAAGTTGCCGCTGCCTTTTTTCACTTCGTTCAGCACCACAGAGGCTTCGTCGCCAGCGTTGGTAACGATTTGACGTAATGGCTCTTCCATCGCACGACGCAGAATGTTGACGCCGACAGTTTGGTCATGGTTTTTGCCTTCCAGACCGTCCAGTGCAGACAAGGCGCGAATCAGCGCAGTACCGCCACCGGCAACCACGCCTTCTTCAACCGCAGCACGGGTTGAGTGCAATGCATCTTCAACGCGAGCTTTTTTCTCTTTCATTTCAACTTCAGTTGCGGCACCGACTTTAATAACGGCTACACCGCCAGCCAGTTTGGCCAGACGCTCTTGCAGTTTTTCACGATCATAATCCGAGCTTGCTTCTTCAGCCTGGGCACGGATTTGAGCCACACGACCTTTGATTTGCTCTTCATCACCAGCGCCATCGATGATGGTGGTGTTTTCTTTGTTGATTTGTACGCGTTTCGCTGTACCCAACTGAGTAACATCCGCTTTTTCCAGTGACAAACCGACTTCTTCTGAAATCACCACACCGCCAGTCAGGATCGCAATGTCTTCCAGCATGGCTTTACGACGATCACCAAAACCCGGTGCTTTTACAGCAGCGACTTTGACGATACCGCGCATATTGTTGACAACCAGAGTAGCCAGCGCTTCGCCTTCAACATCTTCGGCGATGATCAGCAGTGAACGGCCGGATTTGGCAACGCCTTCCAGTACAGGCAGTAATTCACGGATGTTGGAGATTTTTTTGTCATACAACAACACGAAAGGATCGTCCAGTTCGACGCTCATGCTTTCTTGTTTGTTGATGAAGTAGGGAGACAAATAACCGCGGTCGAATTGCATGCCTTCAACCACTGCCAGTTCGTTGTTCAGGCCGGTGCCTTCTTCAACGGTGATGACACCTTCTTTACCGACTTTTTCCATAGCTTCGGCAATGATTTCGCCAACCGAATTATCAGAGTTGGCAGAGATAGTACCTACCTGAGCGATCGCATTGCTGTCTACACAAGGTGTTGCGGCTTTTTCAATCGCAGCAACCGCAGCAGAAACTGCCAGATCGATACCGCGTTTCAAATCCATTGGGTTCATGCCTGCTGCAACTGATTTCAGACCTTCGTTAACGATAGCCTGAGCCAGTACAGTTGCAGTGGTGGTGCCGTCACCGGCTACATCAGAGGTTTTGGCAGCCACTTCTTTAACCATTTGGGCGCCCATGTTTTCGAATTTGTCTTTCAATTCAATTTCTTTCGCTACTGACACACCGTCTTTGGTAATGGTGGGTGCGCCAAAGCTTTTATCCAGTACTGCGTTACGGCCTTTAGGACCCAAAGTCACTTTTACCGCATTTGCCAAAATGTTAACGCCTTGCGCCATCAAAGTACGGGCATCGCCGCCAAATTTAACGTCTTTTGCTGCCATTTTTGTTTTCCTAAAATTTTATAGTTAAATCTAAATGAGTTTGAAAAGGGGATTAACCCAAGATACCCATGATGTCGTCTTCACGCATCACAATCAGCTGTTCGCCATCGACTTTCACTTCGGTACCTGAATATTTACCAAATAATACGCGGTCACCCACTTTGACTTCCAAAGCGCGTACCTGACCGTTATCAAGTGGTTTGCCTGCGCCTACCGCCAAAACTTCACCTTCGCTGGGTTTTTCTGCAGCAGAGCCCGGTAATACGATACCGCCTGCTGTTTTGGTTTCTTCTTCAACGCGTTTTACGACAATACGGTCATGTAACGGACGAATTTTCATCAAGATCTCCTTAGCTTTAAATCTAAAAAAGTAGTTTAAAAAACTATTAGCACTCTATGCACAAGAGTGCTAATAATATCCGGCTTTTGCACTCTGTCAAGCTGTTTGGCATTATCTATGCATTAGCTAACATCTGATTTTCTATGAACGATCAACAATTACTCCGATACAGTCGTCAAATCATGCTGCCGCAAATCGATATTGCCGGTCAGCAAAAATTACTTGCTGCCAAAGTGCTGATCGTCGGTGCCGGAGGGCTTGGCTCTCCGGCAGCCATGTATCTGGCTGCAGCCGGTGTTGCTGAAATCAGCATTTTCGATGACGATCAGGTCGATCTCACCAATTTGCAACGCCAGATTGCGCATCGCTCGGCGGATATAGGGATGGACAAAGTGATTTCAACCCTGAATACGCTCAAGACCATCAACCCTGATGTGATCGTTCATGCTCACAAAGCTCGTCTGGCAGATCAGCAGTTACTCGATGCCGTCAGGGCTGCCGATGTCGTTCTGGATTGCAGTGATAATTTCGCGACCCGTTTCGCCATCAACCGGGCCTGTGTGATTGAAAAAACCCCGCTGGTTTCCGGAGCAGCAATTCGCTTTGAGGGTCAGGTCAGCGTTTATACGCCAGGACAAAACAACAGCCCCTGTTATAACTGCCTGTATCAGAGTGATGGTGAAGAATTACAAAATTGCGCCCGAAACGGCGTCATTGCTCCGATTACCGGGATTATCGGCAGCGTTCAGGCCTTGGAAGCCATGAAACTGATTATGGGAATTGGCGAAACGCTGGTCGGCCGCCTGTTATTGCTGGATGGCCTGACCATGGAATGGCAGACGATGCGTCTGAAACACAATCCAGACTGCCCTACCTGCGGTAATCGATGAGACTTAACAAGCCGGGTTTATGCCGGCTTGTTAAAAAATTAGACTTATTTGCTTGCTTTCGACAGTTTGACTTTGGTCATTTCGATTAAGCGCTCTGCCCAGCGCAGAACCAATGAGTCACTATCGCCATGGGGTTCGGTGTCGCCGAATGGCTCACCATTTTTAGCGATATACATGTAGATAAAATAGCCTAGTGGCGCAAAAGCAACGCCGGCAACGATCAGCATCCAGAAAAACAGTTCTAATACATCCCCCATAACAACCTCCCGTAATAAATTTTTATAGTTATTTAAGTGAAAATCAGCGGCGACTATAACCCTGTAATTCACATGGAACAAGCTTAAAATAGCCGCCCAATCCAATTATGCTCCCTACCTATGCAAAGTTCAGATAATAACTGGCATCACTTGGCCGCTGAATCGGTGCTGAATCAGTTTGCGAGCGACAGCAAGCAAGGATTAAGCCAGACTCAGGTTGCACGATATCAGCAACAATATGGGCTTAATCAGCTAGCCCGGACCCCGGCTAAAAGTCGCTGGCGACTCTTGATTTCGCAATTCAACCAGCCGCTGATTTATATTCTGCTGGCATCCGCAATCATTACCGCTTGCTTACAGGAATGGCTCGATGCCAGCGTTATTTTCGGGGTAGTGATCGTTAATGCGGCGATAGGTTTTAGTCAGGAGGCTGGGGCGCTTAAAGCCATCAGCGCCTTGAGTCGACATTTGAATCAGACTGCCACGGTGTTGCGCGATGGTCAGAAGCAAATCATCAATGCCGCCGCACTGGTTCCCGGCGATCTGGTGTTTTTACAGTCGGGTGACAAAGTACCTGCCGATCTCCGGTTATTGCAAAGCAGCAATTTGCAAATCGATGAATCAACCCTTACCGGCGAATCGCTGGCGGTCGCAAAACAGACCGCACCATTAGCAATCAACACCTTGCTGGCAGAACGCAACAACATGGCGTTTTCATCGACTCTGGTCAATTTTGGCAGTGGTCTGGGTATTGTAGTGGCAACCGGCGATCAGACCGAGATCGGCCTGATCAGTCGCCTGCTCAGACGCATAGAAACCCTGGAGACACCGCTTACCCAAAAACTGGATCAGTTTTCCACGCGATTGTTGTGGATCATCATCGCTTTGGCCGGCATCACCTTTGCAGTCGGGCTCTGGCGTGGTGAGCCTATGCTGGATATGTTCATGGCAGCAGTGGCGCTGGCAGTTGGAGCCATACCGGAAGGTCTGCCGGCAGCGATGACTATTACGCTGGCAATTGGCGTGTCGCGGATGGCGAAACGTAACGCCATCATCCGCAAGCTGCCGGCAGTCGAGACCTTAGGCAGCACGACTGTCATTTGTTCCGACAAAACCGGCACACTGACACAGAACCAGATGACGGTTCAGCGGATCTATGCGGGCGGACAATTATTCAGCGTCGATCAGCACGGCTTCAGTGTGTCAAGAGCGCCAGACCAGGCCATTACCCCAGATCACTACCCTAGCCTGATCAACTGTTTGCAGGCTGGGGTTCTGTGTAATGATGCCCGCGCACGCCACAGCGGTGAGCAGTTACAGTATGAAGGTGACCCCACCGAAACCGCTTTGCTGCTGGCTGGTTTCAAGGCCGGCATCGGCCAGGCCCCGCTCAATCAGCAATTCCCCCGGCTTGATACGATTGGCTTCGAATCGGCGCATCAGTTTATGGCCTCGCTGCATCAACACGATCAGCAGCAAACAATCTATCTGAAGGGGGCGTTGGAAGCGATCTTGCCGCGCTGCGATTCAAGCCTGAATCAGACTGGACAGCGTGTCACACTGGATAGTGCGGTCATTCATAAAACCGCTAATCAGCTGGCGGCTCAGGGTTTACGAATTCTGGCTTTTGCCCAAGCCGAATCGCCGGACAGTCGGTTGCATCCTGCGCAACTGGAGCACGGCCTGACCTTTATTGGCTTGCAGGCGATGATGGATCCGCCGCGTCCGGAGGCAATCAAAGCTATCAGCGCCTGCTATCAGGCCGGGATTAGCGTCAAAATGATTACCGGCGATCATCCGTTGACCGCACTGGCTATTGCTAGGCAACTGGGTATGCGTCACACCGAACAAGTTATCAGCGGTGCTGATCTGCTGGATCAGGACCCCTCGGCATTGCCCGCGCTGGTTAAAAAATGCGCTATCTATGCCCGCATCAGTCCCGAGCAAAAACTGCAGCTGGTCCAGGCCATGCAAGCGAATGGCGACGTGGTTGCGATGACCGGTGATGGTGTCAATGATGCGCCGGCCTTGCGTCAGGCCAATATCGGCATTGCCATGGGGCAGTCCGGAACCGATGTCGCCAAAGAAGCCGCCGCCATGATTCTGACCGATGACCATTTTGCGACCATTCAGGCTGCAGTCGAAGAAGGCCGGGGCGTGTACGATAATCTGGTCAAATTTATCGTCTGGACTCTGCCCACCAATCTCGGCGAAGGACTGGTAATAACTACCGCAGTGCTGGCGAATGTGGCGCTGCCGATTACGGCTCTGCAAATCCTTTGGATCAATATGACCACGGCGGTATTGCTGGGCCTGACCTTGGCATTTGAACCCAAAGAAACCGACCTGATGCAGCGAAAGCCCCGGCATCCCGGGCAGGCGATTTTTACCCCATTACTGGCGCTGCGGATTATGCTGGTCGGTATCTTGCTGCTGGCCGGTGCTTTCGGCTTATTCGCCTGGGAATTATCCCATCAGGAATCACTGGCAGCCGCGCGTACTGCCGCGGTTAATGTCTTCGTGTTTGGCCAGATTCTGTATTTGTTCAATTGCCGCTCACTCAGGCATTCCGTGTTGTCAGTCGGTATTGTCAGTAACCGCTGGCTAATTCTTGGCGTCGTTACCATGACTCTGCTGCAACTGCTGTTCAGTTACTGGTCACCGATGCAGCAATTGTTTGGTACCAGTGCTATCGGATTAAACGAATGGCTGTTGATAGGCATGGTAAGCTTGCTCATCTATGGGGTAATCGGACTGGAAAAATTGCTGTGCCGCCGATTGCTCAAATCCTGATCTACCCAAGGAATTCACTATGAACAACAAGCCACCGTTACCGCCTTTCACAATCGAAACCGCTAACTTAAAAGTACGCATGGCCGAAGATGCCTGGAACAGTCGCGATCCAGACCGTGTGGTTCAGGTTTACAGCGAAGACACGCAGTGGCGTAACCGTAACGAGTTTCCCAGGGGTAGAGATCAGGTGCATGCCTTTCTGACCCGTAAATGGGAAAAAGAACTGGATTACCGGCTGATCAAAGAGCTATGGGCAACCGCCGGCAACCGGATTGCGGTTCGCTTTGCCTACGAATGGCGCAATGCCAACGATGAGTGGTTCCGCAGTTATGGCAACGAAAACTGGGAATTTAACGAGCAGGGTCTGATGCAACGCCGCTTTGCCAGTATCAACGATTTAGCCATCGACCCAGAACAGCGTTTATTTCACTGGCCACATGGCCGCAGACCTGACGAGCACCCCGGGCTCAGCGAACTGGGGTTGTAGTCAGGCTTTTACATAATCAGCATCGCATCGCCATAACTAAAAAAGCGATAGTGCTGTTGAATAGCGTGCTGATAAGCCTGCATTACCGGCTGATAACCGGCAAACGCTGAAATCAGCATCAGCAGAGTCGATTCAGGTAAATGAAAATTGGTCAGTAAAGCATCGACCGATTGGAATCTGTAGCCTGGGGTAATGAATAAATCGGTATCGCCAAATCCGGCCTGTAATCGGCCGCTGCGCGATGCCGATTCCAGCGCTCTGACTGCGGTGGTGCCAATGGCGACGACACGGCCACCACGCGCGCGGGTTTGCTCGACTGCCGTCACGGTTTCAGCGCTAACCTGGAAAAACTCTTTGTGCATCACATGATCGGCCAGATTTTCAACCCGCACCGGCTGAAAAGTTCCGCTGCCGACATGCAAGGTAACAAAAGCTTTGGCAATGCCTTGCTGATCCAGGGCCTCCAGCATCGGCTGATCAAAATGCAAGCCGGCGGTCGGCGCTGCCACTGCACCGGCACGCTGGGCAAATAAAGTCTGATAACGCTGCAAGTCATCGGCATCATCGGGACGGTCGATATAAGGCGGTAACGGAATATGGCCGATGGTCGCTAGCAGTTCCAGCAAGGGTTGCTCGGTAATAAAACGCAACCGGAACAAATCCTGCTCCCGTTCCAGCATTTCGCAAACCCCGCCGCCATCGAGATTTAAAAAGCTGCCCGGCTTCGGTGCTTTGCTGGCTTTGATGTGGGCCAGCGCCTGATGCTCACCCTCAAGCCGTTCAATCAGAATTTCGACTTTACCGCCACTGGCTTTATGACCGTACAGCCGGGCTGGAATCACCCGGGTATCGTTAAACACCACCAGATCATCAGGGCGCAAAAAACTTAACAGCTCGTTGAACTGTCGATCACTGGTTGCTCCTGACGCTTTATCCAGCACCAGCATTCGGCTGGCGCTTCTTTCGGCAAGCGGTTTTTGGGCAATCAGGGTTTCAGGCAAGACGTAATTGAAATCGCTTTTTTTCATCAAAACACAAAACTCCAGGCAATAAAAAAGGCCTGCAAGAAACTTGCAAGCCTTTAAATCTGGTAGCGGGGGCAGATACATAGTGTTGCCCTCTACTTACCAGATTCAGTGGCCTCATAACATCAACAATTACAAAGTTACTGTAGATACAGCGCAGTAACATGAAATTGTTGCTCTACAGTAGCTAATGATTGTCAGAAATAGCTCTCATTAATCTTAACTACAACACTGCTCATCATAACAGATTTATTTCCTGAGCTTTTGAACATACAAATGGAGATCAGGGACATCGAGCTAAATCGCTAATCAAT
>CAIUWU010000127.1 GCA_903902945.1 uncultured Pseudomonadota bacterium | reverse complement strand
CGAACTCGGAAGTGAAACCGCTTAGCGCCGATGATAGTGTGGCAGGTTGCCATGTGAAAGTAGGACATCGCCAAGCTCTTATACTAAAAGCCCTTCAACGAAGGGCTTTTTTTATGCCTGAAATTTAGTCAAACAAGGTTTTAAGGTAGTATAGGCCGCTTGGACAAGGCAATTCCTAATAAGCGCAGAGGCGAGAACATGTACGAATATCTTGAGACAGCTGAAAATCCTGAAGGACTGAAGCGCGTGGTAATTGATCCGGTCTCGCGTGTTGAAGGGCACGGTAAAGTCAGTCTGCTATTAGACGAAAATAATCAGATCCAGCAAGCTCGACTGCATATCGTTGAATTTCGAGGTTTCGAGAAATTCATTCAAGGCCGTCCGTATTGGGAGTTGCCGGTCATGGTGCAGCGCTTATGCGGCATCTGTCCGGTCAGTCATCATCTAGCAGCTGCCAAGGCGATTGATCAGTTAGTGGGTATCGATCCCGACACCTTGCCAGTCAGTGCCGACAAATTGCGCCGTTTGCTGCATTTCGGACAAGTATTGCAATCCCACGCCCTGCATTTTTTCCATCTCTCCAGCCCTGATTTGCTGTTTGGTTTTGAAAGCGAAATCAGTAAACGCTCGGTGGTAGCCGTGTTAGCCGATTACCCCGATATTGGTCTGCAAGGCGTTAAGTTGCGCAAATACGGTCAGGAGGTAATCCGGATGGTATCCGGTAAACGGGTGCACGGTACCGCCGCGATTCCTGGTGGGATGAACAAGGCTCTGGAGCAACAAGAACGCGATTACCTGCTGACCGATATTGATCAGATCATCGCTTGGTCACAAGCGGCCGTTGAGCTGATTCAAAAAGTGCATTGCAGTCATTTACCGTTTTATGACCAGTTTGCCACTATCCGTACTAATTATCTGGGTCTGATCAAAGACGATGGCGCCTTAGAACTCTATCACGGCGGTATTCGCGCCAAAGATCCTCAGGGCAGAACCTTGGTTGATCACTTTGACTATTGCGACTACACCAGTCTGATCCGCGAAGAAGTGCGCTCATGGTCATATATGAAATTCCCGTACCTGACTTCAATCGGCAAAGACCAGGGCTGGTACCGGGTAGGGCCATTGGCGCGAGTTAATAACTGCGATTTCATCAATACCCCGTTGGCAGAAGCCGCCAGAATCGAATTTAAACAGCATGGTGGCGACACTATGGTGCACAGTACTCTGGCGTTTCACTGGGCAAGGTTGATAGAAGTATTACATTGCGCCGAAAGCATCAAAATTCTGCTTCACGACCCTGATTTGATGCGTGGCGAACGGGTAGCCCAGGGTGAAAAACGCTATGAAGGGATTGGCGTGATCGAGGCTCCCAGAGGCACGTTGTTTCATCATTATCAAGTCGATGAGCATGACATCGTGACCAAGGCCAACCTGATCGTGTCCACTACTAGTAACAACATGGCGATGAATGAATCAGTGCGCCAGGTTGCCGCCGAATATTTATCCGGCCACGAACTCACCGAACCGTTACTGAACAATATCGAAGTGGCGATCCGGGCCTACGATCCTTGCTTATCTTGCGCGACTCACGCGGTTGGCAAAATGCCGCTACAGTTAGATCTGATCGATGCGCAAGGCCAGTTGGTTGATCAATTGGTCCGCCATAGTAACGGTGAATTCAGCCGTAACTAAGATGACCAAGCCTGTGTTGATCTTGGGATTTGGTAATCCCAGCCGGGGCGACGATGCTGTCGGGCCGTTACTGACAGAGTTTCTGGCCCAGCAATCCGCCTTATCCGGCGTCGAACTGATTACCGACTTCCAGTTACAAATTGAACATGCGCTGGACCTGCAAAATCGCCAGCTGGTTTTGTTTATGGATGCTTCGGTTAATACTGTTGCGGAACTGTGCTTTCAGCGTATCAGGCCGGCCAAAGATTCCAGTTATAGCAGCCATGCTTTATCACCCGTAGCCTTGCTGGATGTCTATCACACCATTACCGGCCAGCAACCGCCCCCCAGCTTTTTATTGACACTCAAAGCCGAGCAATTTGAACTCGGCAGCGGATTGAGTGCCGCCATGCAAAACCGCTTTCAAACTGCCTGCGAGTTTGTGACCCAGCTACTGGGCCAGCCGCAATTGCAGGTCTGGCAGCAGCGGGCCATTCATTGATCATCAGGAGTCACCACGATGCGATTTTTATTTTGTATCAGTTTGTTATTCAGTCTCACGGCCTTAGATGCCGCCGAACTGACCAGGGCCCAAGTTGAACAGCTGCTGGCAAACGCCGATGCCCAGCATCCGGCGGATTTGCGGCGCAAGGATTTAACCGAATTGGATTTATCGGGGCTGGATTTTCGCCGTGCCGATTTATGGGGGGCCGATTTACGGCGCGCCAATCTGAATCGCTGCAATCTGGCTGGATTAACGCTGGATCTGACGGTCATGACGCAAATCAAACTGAGTGGCGCCAATCTGGCTAATACCAGTATTTTTGGTGTCAGTCTGATGCATGCTGATCTGAGTAATGCTGATTTAAGTGGCAGCCGGGTGGTTGCGATTATGGATGGCGCTAATCTGAGCGGTGCCAATTTAAGCCGTGTCGACTGGGCTGCCGATATGAAAAATCAGTCTATGGGGCTGATGCGCGCTAGTCTTAAAGGCGCCAATCTGACTGGTGTCAATTTCAGTCATGCCAAACTGGGGCGGGCGATGCTGAAACATGCCAAACTGGTCAACGCTAATCTGGAATCCGCCGATTTATATTCTGCCGATCTTGATGGTGCTGATTTAAGCGGGGCTAATCTCACCAATGCCAGTTTTGCTCAGGCACGCTTACACGATGCCAAATTCAATAATGCCATCATTCAAGGTACCAGTTTTGAAGGTGCCAAAAATCTGCCGGCAATTCCATAACCTGATCAGGATTGACTATGTCCTTAGCGCAACAGTTGTTTAAACGTAAACCGGTCGAAGCTTTTGTCGTCAGCGAGCATGAACTTAAAAAAACCTTAACCGCAAAAGATCTGACGATCCTGGGGGTAGGAGCAATTATAGGTGCCGGTATTTTTGTCTTAACCGGTATCGCCGCCGCCAAGTACGCTGGGCCGGCGATCGTGCTGTCATTTGTTTTAGCCGGTATTGCCTGCGCCCTGGCCGCCTTATGCTACAGCGAACTGGCAGCGATGATTCCGGTATCGGGCAGTGCTTACAGTTATGCTTATGCCACGATGGGCGAATTGATGGCCTGGATTATCGGCTGGGATCTGATTCTGGAATATGCGTTGGCCAGCAGTACGGTCGCGATAGGCTGGGCCGGCTATCTGACCAGTTTTTTGGAAAATATTGGCGTGTATCTGCCCAAGACATTAACGGTTGCCTATTTAGCCAATCCGGCGGAAGGCTTCATCAATCTGCCTGCCACTGTGATTATTTTGCTGTTAACCGGATTATTGGTACTGGGTATCCGGCAGTCGGCGATCTTCAATTTTTTTATGGTGCTGATCAAACTGACGGTGATTCTGGTCTTCATTATGGCCGGGTTTGGGCATGTAAATGCCGATAACTGGACCAATTTCACGCCGTTTGGCATGAGCGGCGTACTGACCGGCGCCGGGGTTATATTTTTCGCTTATATTGGCTTTGATGCGGTGTCGACAGCTGCCCAGGAAGCGATTAATCCTGAGCAAGATGTACCCACCGGGATTATCGGCTCGCTGCTGATTTGTACCGTACTCTATATTCTGGTGGCTGGGGTGTTGACCGGCGTGGTTTCTTATACCGAGCTCAATGTCGCTGCACCGATAGCGCTGGCGATCGATCAGATGGGGCTGGTTGGGTTGTCGCCGTTTGTAAAACTGGGCGCGATTGCCGGATTAACCTCGGTGATGCTGGTATTGCTGATGGGGCAAAGCCGGATCTTTTTTTCGATGGCCAAAGACCATTTGTTACCGCCGTTATTCGCCAAAGTGCATCCGCATTATCAAACTCCGCATTTATCAACCCTGCTGGTGGGCGGTGCGGTGGCCTTGCTGGCGGGTTTTATGCCAATTGAAAAACTTGGGGAACTGGTCAGTATCGGCACTTTGTTTGCCTTTGTCCTGGTTTGTGGGGGGGTCATTGTGTTACGCAATACGCATCCTGAATTGCCACGCCACTTTAAGTGCCCGGCGGTACCGTTGGTGCCGGGGGCCGGGATTCTGGTTTGTCTGGGGCTGATGGCCGGTTTGCCGGTTGATACCTGGATTCGTTTGCTGGTGTGGCTGGTGATTGGTTTTGTGATTTATTTCAGTTACGGCGCCAGACACAGTGAGCTAAGAGATTCAGCAGAGCATTAAGCATGAATCATCATTCAGTTGCTAATCGGATTGAAATGGTTTCGATGGCCAGCGGTATTATGGCCGGACTGGCAGCGGCTGGGGCGGTCTGGGCGGAGCCAAGCGGCTGGTTTGCAGTGGGTGTCTGGCTGGGTCTGGCCGATGAACCGCTGGTGATCAGCGTCGCGCCGTGGCTGGGGATGGTGGCAACCGTCTGCGGCACTATTTCCGGACTGGCTTTTTTCTGGGCTAAATGGCAAAGTCGTTCGCCGGTAAAACCCTATCAGGATTCTACCGGCGATAAATCAGAAGCAGATTAACGGCCAATCGCGTAATAGCTCAGGCCGCTCTGTCTGACCACTTTGGGTTCGTACATATTCCGGCCATCAAAAATCACCTTATCCCGCAGTTGCTGGCTGAGTTGCTCAAAATCGGGGCTGCGGAACTGTTTCCACTCGGTGACGATAACCAGTGCATCCGCATTGATCAGCGCTTCAGCCTGGGAATGGCAATACTGTAAGCCGGTTTGTTCGCCATAAATCCGTTGCGCTTCTTCCAGTGCTTCAGGGTCGTAAGCCTGCACTTTGGCACCTGCTGCAATGAGGGCTTCCAGTAACACCCGGCTGGGTGCTTCGCGCATATCATCGGTGTTAGGCTTGAATGCCAGTCCCCACAAGGCGAAGCTTTTGCCTTTCAGGCCTTGAGGATAATGATGGCTGATTTTTTCGAATAGACGCAATTTCTGCCGGTCATTGACATTTTCTACCGCCGACAATAATTCGGCGTGATAACCCACTTCTTTAGCGGTGCGTTCCAGTGCCTTCACATCTTTGGGAAAACAGGAACCGCCGTAACCGCAACCGGGGTAAATAAAACTGTAGCCTATCCGGCTGTCAGAGCCGATACCATGACGAACCTGCTCGATATCTGCGCCCAGGCGTTCGGCCAGATTCGCCAGTTCATTCATGAAACTAATCTTGGTCGCCAGCATGGCGTTAGCCGCATATTTGGTCAGCTCGGCAGAACGGATGTCCATGGTAATCACCCGTTCGCGGCTGCGATTAAACGGCGAGTACAAAGCTTTTAACAGTTCTGAGGTGCGCGGATTGTCGGTGCCAATGATGATCCGGTCCGGCTTCATGAAGTCATCGAGCGCCGAGCCTTCTTTTAAAAATTCCGGATTGGAAACCACATCAAATTCCAGTGTCTGCTGTCGCTGCTGCAGAACCTGAGTGATCACTTCTTTGACTTTGTCAGCGGTACCAACCGGCACCGTTGATTTGTCCACGACCACTTTATAGTCGGTCATGTGTTCAGCAATCGAGCGGGCTACGGCCAGCACATATTTTAAATCTGCGGAACCGTCCTCATCCGGCGGCGTGCCGACGGCAATGAACTGAAACAAGCCAAAATCCACCGCTTGCTTGACATCGGTGGTGAACTGTAAGCGACCGGCTGCCTGATTGGTTTTAACCATTTCTTCCAGACCGGGTTCGTAAATAGGAATGATGCCCTGATTGAGCTGGTCGATTTTATGCTGGTCAACGTCCATGCACAGCACCTGATTGCCGACTTCGGCCAGACAGGCACCGGTGACCAGGCCGACATAGCCACTGCCAAATACGGTAATTTTCATATAATGTTCCGTGAGGTGTGTGTTCGTTTTAAGCGGAATAATCCGGAAATATCATCATCGCCATGACCTTGTTCGATCAGGGTTGCGTAATCATCGAGACTGGCATCGGTCAGTGGGCAGGCAACCGCAGTTTTGCTGGCCATAGCCTGACAAATCAGTAAATCCTTGTGATGCAGCGCCAGTTTGAAACCGGGCATATAAAGGCCTTTGGCCATATTATGGCCGCGGTGTTGCAGAAACCAGTTGCCGGCGGCGCCAGCGGAGACAACATCGATGACTTTATCCAAATCCAGTCCTTGCGCTTCGGCAAATGCCAGTGCTTCGCAGACCGCCTGATTAATGCCGGCAGCCATGATCTGATTCACCGCTTTACAGGCCTGGCCGGCGCCATTGGCTCCCAGATGGACGATACGGCTGCTGATTGCTGCCAATATCGGTTGAACCTGCTCCAATACCGATGGATCACCGCCGACCATCATCGACAGTTTACCCAGACGGGCACCTTCGACGCCGCCGGAAACCGGGGCATCCAGAAAAGCAATCTGGTGTTCGGCTAACAGTTCGGCGGCGCGTTGCGCAGTTTCACTGCTGATGGTTGAACAATCGATGACAACGCTGCCGGGCTGGAGTGAGTCGGACAGCTGGCTGATGACATCCATCACATCACTGTCCGCCGAAACGCAGCTGATTACGACATCGACCGTTTCGGCCAGTGCGGCGATAGTGTCGTAAGCCCTGACTTGCAGTTCGGCGGCTAGGGTAGTAGCTGTGCCGGGTGTGCGGTTATAGACCGCCGTTAACAGGCCGGCCCGAGCCAGATTGCTCGCCATACCGCTACCCATTGCACCGAGGCCGATAAAACCGGTTCGCATCTTATTTCTCAAGATAGGTGTAAGCGTTTAAGCCGGCTAATAGTTCCTGCTGGAAACCCTGTTGTTGTTCACTGCTCAGAGTGCTGGCAGCCAGTTTTTGCTGATAGGCGGCTTTGAGATGATCGGTATTGATATGCACATAATCCAGCAATTCGCTGACATTCTCGCCGGCCATGAAGTCGCTGAAGTGGTAGCCGTCAGCATCAAGTTGAATGTTGATCGAATGGGTATCGCCAAACAGGTTATGCATGTCGCCAAGAATTTCCTGATAAGCGCCGACCATGAAGAAACCGATCAGATACTGCTGGTTTTCGCTAATGGCATGTAAGGGCAGGGTGTGGCTGATGTTTTGCTGATCGACATATTGATCAATGCGGCCATCGGAATCGCAGGTCAAATCCTGTAATACGGCGCGACGGGTCGGCTGTTCATCCAGATGGTGAATCGGCATGATAGGGAAAATCTGCTCAATGCCCCAGATGTCGGGTACTGACTGGAACAGTGAAAAATTACAAAACACTTTATCGGCCAGCTTTTCATCCAGTTCGTGCAGAATTTCGCGATGCTGATGATTATCCAGATCCAGCGCGTTTTGCAGCTGATGGCACAGGCTGACATAGTGTTTTTCGGCCTCGGCCAGTTCGGGCAGTGACAGCTCACCCTGCACGAACCGGGTGCGGGCTTCGGCGATATCAAACTGGGCGTTGTGATAGGCCTCGCTGATATTCTGACTATGCAGTGTGGCAGACTGGACCTGGCTGGGCAGGCTTTCTACTTCGGTGACGTTGGTAATCAGAACGGCGTGGTGAGCAGTAATCGCCCGGCCGGATTCGGTAATGATGTTGGGTTGTGGCAAATCCTGTTCGCGGCAGAAATCGGCGAAACTGCGGACGATGTTTTCCGCATATTCGGCAACGCTGTAATTGATCGAGCATTCGCGGCGTGAGCCGCTGCCATCATAATCGACGCCCAGTCCACCGCCGGCATCGACCGTGGTGATATTGGCGCCCAGTTGCCGCAGTTGCAGATAAAACTGGTTGGCTTCTTTCAGTGCCAGTTTGATGTCATGGATATTGGCAATCTGCGATCCCATGTGGAAATGCATCAGTTGCAGGCAATCCAGCAAGTTGGTCTGTTGCAGACGGGCGATCAGTTGCAGCACTTCACTGGCATGCAGACCAAACTTGGATTTTTCACCGCCGCTGTTTTGCCATTTACCGGCGCTGATGGTCGATAAACGTACCCGCAAGCCAATCAAGGGTTTTACCTGTAATTTGGCGGCTTCTTCCAGAATCAATTCCAGCTCGGAAGGTTTTTCAATGACGATAAATACCGACAGCCCCATCAGCTGGCCCATCAACGCCATGCGAATGTAGAGGCGGTCTTTATAACCATTACAGACAATGGTGCTGCCGCATTTGGCCAGCCCTAAAATGGCCAGCAATTCCGGTTTGCTGCCGGCTTCCAGGCCAATATTGTCGGCAGCGACGATGCTTTCAACCACATGGCCTTGCTGATTGACTTTGATCGGATAGACCGGCGTGTAATGGCCCTGATAGTCATGCGCGGCACGGGCCGCGTCGAATGCATCCTGTAACTGACCGATACGGTCACGGAGAATATCGGTAAAACGCACCAGTACCGGAAAGCTCAGCCCCTGGTCCTGTATCGCCTGTGCGACCTGATATAGATCGATCGCAGTGTGGCAACCGGCTTGCGGTTTTACGCAGACATGACCTTGGTCGTTAATCGAAAAATAACCGTTTCCCCATTGCTGGATGGCATACAGTTGTTTTGATTGTTCTATTGACCATTGTTGGGTTGGCACGCACACTCCTCGTCCTGTCATAAAGAGCCGCAAATTCTAAAGTATAATGATTAAACTTATATGACTTTTTGAGGATTATTCATGCTCGACGCCCAATGGTTCAGCGAACCGCTCGCTTCTGATGGTTCTGCCTTCTCCCTAAAAATCAAACGCAAACTCCATGAAGAGCAGTCTGAGTTTCAGTTTCTGGAAATTTATGAAACCGAACATTTCGGCAACCTGATGGTGATTGACGGCTGCACCATGGTTTCGACTCGGGATAATTTTTTCTATCACGAAATGATCAGCCACCCGGTATTGTTCACTCATCCCAATCCTAAAAACGTACTGATCATCGGTGGCGGTGACTGCGGTACTTTGCGGGAAGTGCTGAAACACCCTGGCGTTGAACGGGCGGTGCAGATTGATATCGATGAGCGGGTCACCCGGCTGGCGGAAATCTATTTCCCGGAATTATGCGAATCCAATAATGATCCCCGCGCCGATCTGAAGTTTATCGATGGCATCAAATGGGTTAAAGATGCAGCACCAAACAGCATTGATATCATCATTGTTGACAGTACCGATCCGGTGGGCCCTGCGGAAGGTCTGTTCTGTGCCGATTTTTACCGTGACTGTTTCAAGGCATTGACCGAAAACGGCATCGTGGTTCAGCAAAGTGAATCACCGTTGCTGCACATGAAAATTCTCAAAGAAATGCGCGACGAAATGCAGGCGGCCGGTTTTGATCATCACCAAACCGTGTTCTTCCCGCAATGCATTTATCCGTCCGGCTGGTGGAGCGCCACCATGGCCAGCAAAGCGGCATTTGCCCCGTTCCGCGAACAGGACGCCGCCAACAAGGGCTTTGACACGGTTTACTACAATAGCGACATCCACAAAGCCAGTCTGGCGATGCCCGAATTTTTCAAAAAGGCTTTCGCCAAGTAAGGGCGACCAATCAGGATGTAAGCATTCCGGGCTTACATCCTGCGTCTTTGTTTGATGGAAATCTGCGGCACAGACATCAGATGGCAATAATAGAATCCAAATGATTAAGTCGGTGGTTAGCGGCTGATTATGACATTGGTGGCTAAAAGCAACAGGCGACCATTAGCCTAATCGGGCTTGCTTGGATTGTCGGATATATAAATCGCAATCTATTCACTAATGTCCTGTTATCCCCGGCTTTTAAAACATACCTCATTGACTGCCTGCGACTTTAGACTG